>JAVHVL010000056.1:0-6056 GCA_032160565.1 Pseudonocardiales bacterium
CGCGGCTGCGGCCGGCTGGCCGCCACATACCGGTAGGCATTGCTCAGCCCGTAGGCACAACCCAGTACGGCCGCCGCCGTGGCACGCTCGCCGAGCCGTCGCCCCACTTGCCCGGCGTCGGCGCTCATCGGGATCACCCGCACTCGTCGTCCGGTGCCGAGATCGCGAGCAGGTAGACGCAGCTGCGCTCCAACCCGTCGAGCTCGAGGCGCGCGTCCACCGCTGCGTCGACGAAGCCGCCCCACGGCAGCGATGCCAGCCCGAGCGCGGTCGCGATGGTCACCGCGGCCTGCACCAGGTGCCCAGCCTCCAGGAGCGCGAACCGATATCCGCGCAGGCCGTACTTCGCGCGCGATCGGGCGAACGTCGCGACCACCGCGAGAGTTAGTGCCGGCTGCGGGGTGGTGACCGACGCGCTGGCCCCCTCGTGGAACTGCACAGGGTCCACGTCGCCGCGGGCAAGCAGCGCGTGCCCGATCGGGTCGTACACATAGGTGCCCCGCGCCAGGCCGTCGACCCGGTGCGCGAGCGCAATGACGTCCAGGGGATACATCGCCCCGCCGGAGGGGACCACGCGCAGCCCCGGCCGGGCGGGTGCCGAACCGGCCGACAGCCCGAGGATGGTCCCGACGTCTTCCAACCCGAGCGCGCCGCAGTCTTCCCGCAACCAGCTGCGGCGCCGATACGTCACGTCGCGCAGGTCCAGCTCGAGCGACGCCGGAGCGGCGAGGTCGATCGGCGCCCCACTGTGTACGAGCGCCTTCCGCCCGAGGGCGAACGGAGCCTCGCTCGAGGTGGCCAGCTGCCGTCCGGCCGGCCCCAGCGCTTGGCCCGGGAACGCGGCGGCCACCTTGGACGCCTCGTGGAACTCCTCGGCGACGTCGATCTGATCGCCGTTGTCAGCGGGGCACACGCCGCGCGGGTCGTAGGCGAAGCTGCGCAGGGCCGCGAAGACGGTGGGAGGTGGCGCGTCAGTCACTGCTGCTCCACTTCACGGGAACGGGTGGGGGTCGGGGTTGACCGGCACGTCGGCACGCAGGCGCGGATGGTCGGGGCGCGACCGTGTGCCCACGACCAACGGGTAGAGGCCGGGAATCACCGCGCGGACGACCCACAGGCCGGCCGAGCGGACCTCCGGTGCGGTGACGTCCACCGCGAAGCAGTCCAGGCCGGCGGTCGCCGCCCGGGCGATGAGCCGGCGGCACCCCGCCTCCGGATCGATCGCGGGCGGCAGTTCGTCGATCGCCACGGACCACGCCTCGCCGGCCGGGCGTCGCAAGAAGTCGAACGCGCGGGCACGGCGGTGGTCCAGGTAGTGCGCGACGTGGTCATCGAGGTCGTGCAGCTCCGCGTCGCCGCCCCGGACCCGCCCGTCGGTCATCATGTGCGCCGCCCAATGCATCGTCTGGTGGGCCTCCACGAGCGCCTTGCGGCAGGCGCTGGCGAGATCCAGGTGGGCCGCAGCCCCCACCGCGGCGCCGGGCTGCCCCGCAGCGCCGAACGCCACGGCGAAGACGACGGGTACCCGCGTCGGCGAGTCGAGCAGGTACAGCTGGTAGCGCTCGACGGCGCGGTCGAAACGAACCGCGTTGCCTCGGTGCCCAATCCACTGCAGTCCGGATTCCAACGGGGTGACGTTCCCGCGGGTCAGCCAGGTGATCATCACCGCGTCGCGCTCGATCACCTCGAGCAGCGCCGACTGGAGTGCCCGCCACGGGTCGGAGTGACAGGCCAGCCCGGTCGAGGTGGGGATCGCGACCCGGCCGGCCTCGTCGGTGTCGTCGAGGTACACCCGTGAGGCCGCGACCCACGCCGGCTCGGCCGGCCCCACCGCCCGCAGCAGGCTGCCGCGAGCCCAGCGGAGCGGACCGTTGTCGTTCTGGCCGGGCAGCCAGTCGGGCTCGACGAGCGGCTGGCCGGCAAGCTCGCGCGCCCGCGCGCGTCGTAGCTGCGAGGTCGGCACGGACCCGGCCGAGTAGCGCTCGATCGCCTCTCCCAGGGCGGCCAGCCGGGACAGGCGCGGGTCGTCGGCCATGCCGCCGGCGCGCGAGGAGTGCGTGGCGCCGAACAGCGGGCCGGTGTCGCAGGCCTGCGCGAAGGTGGGTGCCAGCCGGGGATGGTCGTACTGCGTGACGCCTGCGTCCACGCGGTGGATCACGCCGACGTCCGGGGAGACGAGGGCCTCGAGCCGCGCCTCAGAGCTGCATGGATCGACGTCAGTGATCACGCGCGATATCCCACGGCGCCGCTGCGGTGACGAAGTCCGGTGCCGCGCAGGTGCCGCATCGTGGCACGCGGTAGACAGTCCCCTGGCGGATCTGCAGATCGTCGGGGACGAGGGTGAACAGCCGCCCCGGCAGCCGTACATCGTGGTTCGCCACCCAGCGCAGCAGGATCAGCGCGGCGACCGAGTGTGACCACGCGCGCAAAGCCGGCGGTGTGGGCGCGGCCGGGGCGTCGGCGATTTCTGGGTACACGTCGGCGTACTCGACGTTCGCGGCCAATCGCCGGAGCAGGCAGTCGGCGCACGCCGTCTGCCCCGGGATCATGAGCGGGCCGACCCGGATGGCCGCACCGTCATAGGCGCCGACCGGCAGCCAGGTGAGGCCGTGGGCGATGCAGGCCTCGTTGACCTCGCTGAGCCGCCGCGTCGGCTGCTCGTCGGACGCCGCGACCACCACCACGCTGCGACCGGGATCCACGGCGCCGAGCTGGTCCGGACCGGAGAACGCCGCGCAGCGCAGACCCGACTCGGACAGCGTGGCCAGCAGCGCGCCGCCAGGAACGTCCCATACATGAACATCGGTTCCACGGAGATGTTCATGTGCCTCGAGCGGGCTGACCCAGCCGGCGACCGACGCACTCGCGAACGCCGCCGCCAGGGCGACCGGGTCCCCATGATGACCATCCTGGAGGCCGTCATCGGTGCCCAGCCGCAGCCGGTCGATCAGGTCGCGCGCATCGTCCACGGGCTGGCCCCCCACGCCTGCCGTGACACCGATCGCCTCCCGGACGGCCCGCCGCCCCGCCTCGTCACCGCGGACCGAGACGACCCGGCGCCCATCGAAGAAGTGCAGGACACCGGGTCGTTCGACCAGACGTACACCTGGTAGCAGCATCGGTCGGTCGACCGTCAGTTCCTGCCGACCCGCGAGGAGCAGCAGCAGCAGCAACAGGCGGCTCCGTCCGCCGTCGGCAGCAGACCGGTGCCGGACACCGCGACCTGAACCTCGGTGGCTCCGATCCGCACCTTCTCGATCAGTGACTGACCCTTCACCTGTGACTCCTTTCTTATCGGACATCGGACGGTGGCGACCTTGGCACGCGGTGAAACACCTGTCAAGGCACATCTCGGGCACTTGTGGATAACTCTGACTCAAGCCACCGAATCGTGCTGCGAGCCCAGCGCCCGGCGCAGCCTGGCTCGTTCGGCCGACGTCAGCAGCCGGAGCCTGAGCCGGACCGTCTGGCTGTCGACATCGACGAGGTGCGCCAGCGCTCCGAGATCGTGATCGCCGCCCAGTTCGCGGATCGCGCGAGCCAGCGCGGGCACGCTGATGAGCCGGCGGGCGGCCTCGGCGTGCACCTGCAACTCCTCGGCGGCCGACCACGGACCGCAGTCGCCGACACCTCGCTCGAGATGGACAAGTTCGTGGGTCAGCGTGCACCGACGCTGCGCTGCGCTGGTGCCCGAGCGCAGGGCGATCACCGGATAGCGGAGCTCGCCGAGCAACTGCCCCCGCATGGGCTCGATGACCACCTCGATCTCCGGCCAGTTCTCGAGCAGGTCCTGCCACGGGTCGTACGGCTCGCGACGTCCGTCAGGCCGGACGGGCCGGGGCACATCGGTCATGGCGCGCACCATGACACCTGGCGCCGACACTCGCGCCACCGCCTGTGGACAGCGCGGCGCCGGTCAGTCGGCCGGCGGCTCTAGTGGCCCGTGTCTGGCCGCCCGCCGCGAGGACGACTCGCCGCGCGAGCGCCGCGCCGGAAGGTCGGTCACGGATCTCGAACCGGACTCCGGCCGCGCCGATCCCGGCTCCAGCATGGCCCGGATGATCTCGTCGACCGCGCGCCGCTGACGCCGTGTCAGCCGGCTGGCCTCTGCGGGCGGAACGTATGCCGCTGTCGTTTCCGACGGCAGATCGGCCGCTGCCCTGAGCTCGCGCAATGGCACGCCGAGAACGTCGGAGAACGCGACGAGCGTGGCCTCGTCCGGAATCCCGTGATCGCCGCGCAGGTACCTGGCTGCGGTGTCGTGGTTCAGAGTGTGCCCGCGCTCCTGAGCCAGGCGGGCTATCGCGCGCGCCGAACGCCGACCCGCGTTGGCGGCGCCGAGGAGCTCGGACAGGCCGCTCATGGGCGTCCCGAGCGCAGGAGGGCAGTCACGGCGTAGACACTAGCGGCCGATCAGCCCGTAGATCATCCCTGGTTCCGGGCTCAGCGCATCGATCGGTGCAGACACTTTGCAGGCAAGGCGCAGACACAGCGCGCCCGATCCGCGGCCCCAGCCCGCCCCAGCCCCAGCCCGCCCCAGCCCCAGCCCGCCCCCGCCCCAGCCCAGCCCGGCGCAGCCTCGACCCATCCTCGCGTGCGGCGCGCCGGTGATGACCGAACGGCAAACAGACGTCAGACAAGAGCGGTATCGTGCGCATTCGGCCGGCCTGATCAATTCGGCATCGATACGGCGACGTTCGGGAGGCGCTGATGTGGGTCAGGGACGCTGCGACACTCCGGGCATATGTCAAGCTGCTCGGGCTGTCCGAACGAGCCCTCGCGGCGCGCGCCGGCGTCGGCCACGCCACTTTGAACCACCTGCTGACCGGCCGCCGGGCCCGCTGCTCCCATCGCACCGCCCGAGCCATCGAAGCCGCGCTCGGCTGCCCGCCCGGCGTCTTCTTCGACGCGGCCCCTCCGGCCGACCGGACGGACCCGGACGCCACCATCCAGGGCTCGTCCGGCCCGCGCGGAATGCCTGACGACGGTGTTTTGGAATCTGGCGTCGCGCACGCGTAGACTCGACGGTTGGCGCGTGCCGCCCTTCTCCTCTGCCCGCTGTGGCCGTGGGCCGGAGAAGTGGACCCTCAGTGCATCGCCGTCTGTACGGTCCGTAAAAGCGACGAAAAGCGGAGGATATGCCCAAGAAGGACGGGGCCATCGAGGTCGAAGGCCGCGTGGTCGAGCCACTGCCCAATGCGATGTTCCGAGTGGAGCTGAGCAACGGACACAAGGTACTCGCCCACATCAGCGGCAAGATGCGCCAGCACTACATCCGCATCCTCCCAGAGGATCGCGTCGTGGTGGAGCTGTCGCCGTACGACCTCACCCGCGGGCGCATCGTCTACCGCTACAAGTGACCCGCGTACCGGGCGCTGCACGTCATTTCCAGCCAGGGAAGAGCTCCACAAGCTGTTCCGCCACAAGAAGGGCACGGCCGTGAAGGTCAAGCCGAGCGTCAAGCCGATCTGCGACAAGTGCACGGTAATCCGTCGCCACGGTCGGGTCATGGTCATCTGCGAAAACCTGCGCCACAAGCAGCGCCAGGGCTAACGGAAGACCACCTAACAGCGCAGACCCGCCGCAGGAGCCAAGCCCTAGGGCAGCTCGTGCGGCGTCACCTCCGGACGAAGGCCGGAGCTCCACCCAGGGCGGGCGGGGAACGGCTGCGTACAACACCTTCGACGAAGAGAAACCAGGAGAACCGCCCGCATGGCAAGACTTGCCGGCGTCGACCTCCCCCGCGAGAAGCGGTTGGAGATCGCGCTCACCTACATCTACGGCATGGGCCGTACCCGATCCAAGAAGACTCTCGAGGCCACCGGCGTCAGCCCGGACCTCCGCGTCCGCGACCTCACCGACGACGACGTCGTCAAGCTGCGCGACCACATCGACGCGAACTACCGCGTCGAGGGTGACCTGCGCCGTGAGGTTGCTGCTGACATCCGCCGCAAGATCGAGATCGGCTGTTACGAGGGCATCCGGCACCGCCGCGGCCTGCCCGTCCACGGTCAGCGCACCAAGACCAACGCCCGCACCCGTAAGGGCCCCAAGAA
>JAVHVL010000119.1:0-4774 GCA_032160565.1 Pseudonocardiales bacterium
TGGACGACGGCCTACCGACAGGTGGGCCACGTGTTCGTATGCGGTGCTAAGCAGCAAATCCAAGGAGTTGGGCACGATGTACGCCATCGTCAAGACCGGCGGCAAGCAGTATCGGGTCGCCGAGGGCGATGTGATCGAGGTGGAGAAGCTCGATCTCAAGCCTGGCGCCGAGGTCGCCCTTCCGGCGATCCTGCTCGTCGACGGCGAGGCCGTCACCCACGAGGCCGCCAAGCTGGCCCAGGTCGCCGGCACCGCCGAGGTGGTCGCGCAGACCAAGGGCCCCAAGATCCGGATTCACAAGTACAAGAACAAGACCGGCTACCACAAGCGCATGGGGCACCGTCAGAAGCTGACCCAGGTCAAGGTCACCGGCATCAGCAGCGGCAAGTAAGGAGCACGACGACATGGCACACAAGAAGGGTGCGTCCAGCTCCCGCAACGGCCGCGACTCGAACGCCCAGTACCTCGGCGTCAAGCGCTACGGCGGCCAGACGGTCAACGCCGGCGAGATCCTGGTCCGCCAGCGTGGCACCAAGTTCCACCCCGGTGCCAACGTGGGCCGCGGCCGCGACGACACGCTGTTCGCGCTCGTCGAGGGCAACGTGCAGTTCGGCCTCTCGCGTGGCCGCAAGACGGTCAACATCGTTCCGGCTGGGGTCTGACCCCAACCGCAGACAGCTTCGCAGGAGGCGGGCCCGGGGTTCCGGTGCCCGCCTCTTGCATTTTCGAGAGGAGGCGGCATGGCCAGCTTCATCGACCGCGTCGTGCTGCACCTCGCCGCGGGTAACGGCGGCCACGGCGTCGCCTCGATCCACCGCGAGAAGTTCAAGCCGCTCGGCGGCCCCGACGGCGGCAACGGCGGGCGCGGCGGCGACATCGTCCTCGTTGTCGACAGCAACGCGCACACGCTGCTGGACTTCCACCACCATCCGCATCAGCGCGCCGGCAACGGCAAGCAGGGCGCCGGTAGCAACCGCAGCGGCGGCGACGCCGACGACCTCGAGCTGCGCGTCCCCGACGGCACCGTCGTGCTGGCCGAGGACGGCGAGGTGCTGGCCGATCTCACTGGCAACGGCACCCGCTTCGTCGCCGCGCACGGTGGCCGCGGCGGGCTGGGCAACGCGGCGCTCGCGTCCACCCGCCGCAAGGCACCCGGCTTCGCGCTGCTCGGTGAGCCGGGGGAATCCCGCGACATCGTCCTGGAGCTCAAGAGCGTGGCCGACGTCGGCCTGGTCGGCTACCCGAGCGCGGGGAAGTCGTCGCTGATCGCCGCCATGTCCGCCGCGCGTCCGAAGATCGCCGACTACCCGTTCACCACTCTCGTGCCGAACCTCGGCGTCGTCAGCGCGGGGGACACGACGTTCACCGTGGCGGACGTGCCCGGCCTGATCCCCGGCGCGGCGCAGGGCAAGGGGCTGGGGCTGGATTTCCTGCGGCACATCGAACGCTGCTCCGTGCTGCTGCACGTGCTGGACTGCGCCACGCTCGACCCCGGCCGCGATCCGCTCAGCGACCTGGACGCGTTGGAGGCTGAGCTCTCGCAGTACGAGGGCACGTTCGGCGACCTGCTGAGCCGGCCCCGGCTGGTGGCACTGAACAAGATCGACGTTCCGGAGGCCGCCGAGCTGGCTGCCTTCGTGCGGCCGGAGCTCGAAGCGCGCGGGCTGCGCGTCTTCGAGATCTCCGCGGTGAGCCATGCCGGCCTGCGTCCACTGACCTTCGCTCTGGCCGAGGCGGTCGAGGCCGACCGCGCCGCCCGCCCGGCGCTGGAGCCGGCGCGCATCGTGCTGCAGCCCAAGGCCGTCGACGACGTCGGCTTCAGCGTGCAGCCCGACCCCGGGGAGGCCGGCGGATTCGTCGTCCGCGGCGAGAAGCCCGAGCGGTGGGTGCGCCAGACCGACTTCCAGAACGAGGAGGCGGTCGGGTACCTGGCCGACCGGCTCGCCCGCCTGGGCGTCGAGGCCGAGCTGGCGAAGCTCGGCGCCGAGCCCGGTGCGTCGGTCACGATCGGCGGCGTCACGTTCGACTTCGAGCCGGCCGCCGGGCTGGAGGACTACGTCCCCACCCGACGCGGCAGTGACGAACGCTTCGACATCACGAGCCGACCCAATCCGGCGCAGCGTCTGGCGGCCAAGAAGGCCCGCCGCAGCCGCGCTGCCGAGGACACGGCCGGGGACTGGGACGACGACGAGTGGGACGACGCATGACCCGCGCGGCCGTCGGCTCAGCACAGCGCACCGTCGTCAAGGTCGGCTCATCGTCGTTGACGTCGGACGGGCGGCTCGACCCCGAGCGGCTGGACGCCATCGTCGACGCCCTGGCTCGGCGGCACGCCTCCGGTCGGCAGGTAGTGCTGGTCTCCTCCGGCGCCATCGCGGCCGGCCTCGGGCCGCTCGGGCTGCAGACACGCCCCCGCGACCTGGCCACTCAGCAGGCCGCGGCCAGCGTGGGGCAGCTGCTGCTGGCGGAGCGGTACGCCGCATCGTTCGCGCGATACGGGCTGCGAGTGGGGCAGGTCCTGCTGACCGCCGACGACCTGCATCGCCGTGCTCACTACCGCAACGCCGACCGCACGCTGGAGCGGTTGCTGGCGTTCGGCGTGATCCCGATCGTCAACGAGAACGACACGGTGGCCACGCACGAGATCCGCTTCGGCGACAACGACCGGCTCGCCGCGCTCGTCGCGCATCTGGTGCATGCGGACGCGCTCGTGCTGCTGTCGGACGTGGACGGGCTGTACAGCGGCGACCCGCGCCGCAAGGGGGCGCGGTTCATCGCCGAGGTGCGCTCGTTCGCCGAACTCGACGGCGTGCGGGTCAGCGGCACCGGCAGTCACGTCGGCTCGGGTGGGATGGTGACGAAGGTCGACGCCGCGGCGGTGGCCACCAGCGAGGGGATCCCGGTGATCCTCGCCGCAAGCAGCGCGATCGACGACGCACTGGCGGGCGCCACCGGAACGTTCTTCCATGCCTCCGGGGACCGGACGGCGTCGCGGCTGTTCTGGCTGCGGCACGCCACCACGCCTCGCGGACGGCTGTTCCTCGACGCCGGCGCGGTCCTCGCCCTGGTCAGCAAGGGGGCGTCGCTGTTGCCCGCTGGAATCACCGCGATCGACGGAGACTTCGACTCCGGCGACCCGGTGGAGCTCGTCGACCCCGACGGTGCGGCCGTGGGGCGGGGGCTGGTGGGCTACGACGCCACCGACCTGCCTGCGCTGCTCGGCCACAAGACCGCCGACCTGCCGGCCGAGTTCCGACGCGAGATCGTCCACCGCGACGACCTCGTCCTGTTCTGACTGTCTCCTGTCTCCTGTCGCCCGGTTGCTCGCCGAGTGACGTATCGCCAAGATCAGAGACGGCGCTAGGCCCGTCACTCGCGGGGGAGATCCGTCACTCGCGTGGAGATCCGTCACCCGCGGGGGAGATCCGTCACCCCGGGGCCGGCGCCGTAGGCTGAGCGCTATGGCAGAGCAGACCGCCACCGAGCAGGACGTCCGCGCCGCCGCTACCCGTGCCGGCGTCGCGGCCACCGAGCTCGCGCCGATGAGTCGCGCGCAGAAGGACTCCGCGCTGCTGGCCATGGCCGATGCCGTCGACGATGCGACGGACGCGATCCTGGCCGCGAACGAGCGGGACCTCGCCGCGGGGCGCGACGCCGGCCTGGCCGACGGGCTGATCGATCGCCTCGCCCTCACCGCGGACCGCGTGGCGGCGATGGCACAGGGGCTGCGCGACGTCGCCGCGCTGCCCGATCCGGTCGGTGAGGTCCTGCGCGGCTACACACAGCCGAACGGCCTCGAGATCAGGCAGATCCGCGTGCCGTTTGGTGTGATCGCGATGATCTACGAGGCGCGCCCCAATGTCACGGTCGACGCCGCCGGGCTGGCGATCAAGAGCGGTAACGCAGCCCTGCTGCGCGGTTCGGCCACTGCTGCGGAGTCGAACGGCGCACTAGTCGACGTGCTCGCAGCCGCCGGCGAGAAGGCCGGGCTGCCCGCGGATGCGGTCCAGCTGGTGCCGGGCACGGATCGCACCAGCGTCGGTCACCTGCTACGCGCACGCGGGCTGGTGGATCTCATCATCCCCCGCGGCGGGGCCGGGCTGATCAACTACGTTGTCGAGAACTCCAGCGTGCCGGTGATCGAAACAGGTGTCGGCAACGTGCATGTGTACGTCGATGCCGGCGCGGACCTCGACATGGCCGAGCGCATCGTCGTCAACTCCAAGACGTCCCGCGTGAGCGTCTGCAACTCCGCCGAGACGCTGCTCGTCCATCAGGACGTCGCGGCGGCTTTCCTGCCGCGGATCACGTCCGCACTGCAGACGCGCGGCGTCGTGCTCCACGGCGACGGCGCGTTCGCCGAGCTCGACGGCGTGCAACCGGCCACGGACGAGGACTGGGCGACGGAGTACCTGTCGCTGGACATGGCGGCGCGCGTCGTGGCGGACGTGGACGAGGCGATCGCGCACATCCGCCGCTGGTCCTCCGGCCACACCGAGGCCATCGTCACGCGCGACCTGGAGACGGCCCGGCGCTTCGTCGCCCGGGTCGACTCGGCGGCGGTCATGGTGAACGCGTCGACGCGCTTCACCGACGGTGGCGAGTTCGGTTTCGGCGCCGAGATCGGGATCTCGACGCAGAAGATGCACGCCCGCGGCCCGATGGGGCTGGCCGAGCTCACCTCGACGAAGTGGATCGTGACCGGCGAGGGCCAGTTCCGCTGAGCGCTCATTGCAGGTAGCGCGTGAACCAGTCCAGGATCGCCGCGAAGCGG
>JAVHVL010000124.1:0-5761 GCA_032160565.1 Pseudonocardiales bacterium
GCGCGGGCAGCGCGCCCCCGGAGGCGCGCGACTGCCCGCTCTCGTCGAAGGTGGCTGGCACGAGCCGAGGTTACCGGGGCGTGATATGTGGAGGCCCTGAGCGGCTCAGCTTCAGTTGATGCACCCCAAACCGGCCGCCGGCACGGGGGTCGAGGATTTCGTGGCCTTGGCGGTCGTCTTCGTCGCCGCGCTGGACCCGGTGCCGGTGGTCGCCGGGCGGGATCGGGTGCGCGCCAGGCCGTTCACCTGGACGCCGTTTGTCCCCAGGACCAGGGTGACCCGGGGCACGTCCGACGTCTCCACGAGCTTGCCGCCCGAGACCGCCGCGGCGACGGCCTTCGCCTGGGGCTCCATGCCCGCGGGGTACTCGATCAGGGTGGCGCTCGCCGGGCTCGGCGCGGAATCCACGGTGTTGACCCGGAAGGTGAGCGTCCGGAGCTGATCCGCGTTGCGGGTGGCGAGCAGCGCTGTGGCGGTGCCGTTGAGCACGTCCACGGTCACGCTGGACGGAGCGGCCGGCTTTGCCGCGGCGAGGGCGGCATCGCCGGATTTGCCCTGCAGCTGCCGGATGAACTGCGGCATGGCGGCCGTGTTGACCGCGACGATCGAGGTCTCCACACCGTCCGGGTAGATCAGCTGCGGGCCGTCGTTGGGAATCGTCCTGAACGTGATGTTGCCCGCCGACATCTCCGCGAACTGTCGACCCAGTCCGAGGAGGTTCAATGACGGATCGGTGAGCAGCGACGAGCCGACCGCCTTGAGCAGATCGTGCAGCTTGAACGGGTTCAGCAGCACCCCCGCGGACTCCACCTTGCGGAACGCTGCGGCGAGGAAGTACTGCTGCCGCTTGATCCGATCGAGGTCGCCGTTGGGCAGGCCGTGCCGTTGCCGCACGAAGGCCAGCGCCTGGCTGCCCTTGATCACCGACACGCCCTTGGGCAGGTTGATGCCGGAGTACCCGTGGCCGAACGCGTCGGAGTCGGTGCTCGGGTTCTGTGCGGCGTTCAGGCACACCGTCACGCCGCCGACGGCGTTGCTGATCCGGTAGAAGCCCAGCAGGTTGACCTGCATGTAGTGGTCGATGTGCAGGCCGGTCAGGGCGGAGATCGTCCGCGCGACCATGAGGATCCCAGCGCTCTGCGCGGCCTGTTCGGACCGGTGTGCGTTCTTGGCGGCGGCGTAGCCGTCGCCGTACGCCGAGTTGATCTTTCCCTTGCCGTTGCCCGGGATCGTCACCCACGAATCGCGCGGGAAGGAGACGACGCTCGCGCGGGAGCCGTTCGCGGGTACGTGCAGCAGCATCATCGTGTCGGTGTTGACGCTGCCGCCGTCGTTGCCCGTGCTGAGCGCGCGCAGCTCCGCAGCCGATGCCCCCGCCCTGCTGTCGTTCCCGATCAGCAGGATGTTCTGGTCCTTGCCGTCGATGTCCTTGGCGCCGACCGCCAGCCCCGGCAGCGCCGCGCCGTGCGGGACGTTGCTGGTGAAGTTCTGATAGGTGGCCCAGGCCACTCCGCTGGCGACCAGGATGACGAATGACCCGACTGCCGCGACCGCCCGCGCTGACACCCGAACCCGCCGGCCGAGCAGCGGGTTCGCCCCGTGGCCGGGATGCTGCGCGTGGCCGGGATGCTGCGCCTGGACGTCCACCACGACGTTCGAGGCTAGCCGCTGCCTCCTGGATCCGGGCCATCCCGCCTCGGCGCGGCGACTCTGGGATACTTCCCTGTAATCAATCCCAGTATCGGAGGTCTGCGCCTGATGCGCGTTCTCGTCACGGGCGGCGCCGGCTTCATCGGCGCGAACTTCGTCCACTACACGCTCGCGAACCGTCCGGACGTCGAGGTGACCGTGCTCGACGCCCTGACCTATGCGGCGAACGAGGCGAGCCTTGCGCCGGCCATGGACCGCATCCGGCTCGTCGAGGGCGATATCGCTGACGCCGTCGTGGTCGATTCGCTCGTCGCCGGGTCGGACCTCGTGGTGCACTTCGCCGCCGAGTCGCACAACGACAACTCCCTGCGCGACCCGTCGCCGTTCGTGCACACGAACCTGGTCGGCACGTTCACCATCCTGGAGGCGGTGCGGCGCCACGGCGTGCGGCTGCACCACATCTCCACCGACGAGGTCTACGGCGATCTCGAGCTGGACGATCCGGCGAAGTTCACGCCGCAGACCCCGTACAACCCCTCCAGCCCATACAGCTCCACCAAGGCCGGCTCCGACCTGCTCGTGCGCGCGTGGGTGCGGTCCTTCGGCATCCACGCCACGATCTCGAACTGCTCGAACAACTACGGGCCGTACCAGCACATCGAGAAGTTCATCCCGCGCCAGATCACCAATGTCCTCAGCGGCATCCGCCCCAAGCTCTACGGCGCCGGCGAGAACGTCCGCGACTGGATCCATGTCGATGACCACAACGCGGCGGTGTGGACGATCGTGGACAAGGGCACGTCCGGCGAGACGTACCTGATCGGCGCGGACGGCGAGCGCAACAACAAGGACGTGCTCGAACTCATCCTGGAGCTGATGGGCAAGCCGGTGGACTGGTACGACCGCGTCACCGACCGCGCCGGACACGACCTGCGCTACGCCATCGACGCGAGCAAGCTGCGCGACGAGCTGGGCTGGACGCCCCGGTACACCGACCTGCGTGCCGGGCTGCGGCAGAGCGTCGACTGGTACGCCGAGCACCGGGGCTGGTGGGCGGCGCAAAAGGCTCAGGTCGAGGCGCGCTACGCCGAGGTCGGTCAATGACCGCTGCACCGTCGACCCGCGACCCGGCGATCCGGATCGACGGGGTGGCGAAGCGGTTTCGGATGTACCACGAGCGCAACCAGTCGCTGAAGGCAGCGGTCATGCGCGGACGGCGCGCGTCCTTCGACGAGTTCTGGGCGCTGAAGGACGTCTCGTTCGACATCCCCAAAGGCTCGACCTTCGGGCTGATCGGCGAGAACGGCTCCGGAAAGTCGACGCTGCTCAAGTGCATCGCCCGGATCCTGCAGCCCAATCGCGGCACGATCGTCACCGACGGCTCGCTCGCCGCCCTGCTGGAGCTGGGTTCGGGATTCCACCCGGAGCTGTCCGGCCGCGAGAACGTCTTCCTCAACGGCTCCATCCTCGGGATGTCGAAGTCGCAGATCGCCGCCCGCTTCGACGAGATCGTCGATTTCGCCGGCATCCGGGAGTTCATCGATCAGCCGGTGAAGAACTACTCCTCGGGCATGTATGTGCGGCTGGGCTTCTCAGTGGCGATCAACGTGGATCCGGACATCCTCCTGGTCGATGAGGTCCTGGCGGTCGGCGACGCCAACTTCCAGGAGAAGTGCATGGAGAAGTTCGCCGACTTCCGCAGGGCCGGGAAGACCGTCGTGATCGTCAGTCACGCGATGGGCTCGCTGCGCAACCTCTGCGACGAAGCCGCGTGGCTGAGGCACGGTGAGCTCATCGACGTCGGCGACACGAACCAGATCGTCGAGACCTACGTCGAGTCCGGCCACGTCAGGCGTGGCGAGTCGAACGCCGATCCGGAGCGGGCCGACGAGAACCGGTCAGGAACGGGGGAGGTCGTCCTCACGAAGGTCGAACTGCTCGGCCCGGACGGCGAGCCGAGCAACACGGTGCACACCGCCGACGAGGTCACCCTGCGAATGCACTACCGGGCGTCGGAGCCGATCGAGCGGCCGCTGTTCGCGCTGTCGCTCGACACGCTCGCCGGTGTCTTCGTGTGGTCGCACAACAACCGCGACGGCGGATGCGTGCCGGAGAAGATCGTCGGCGAGGGGAGCCTGGACATCCGCATCCCCCGGCTGAACCTGCAGGCCGGCACCTTCGATCTGCACGCGAGCATCAACAATTACCTGTGGACGCATATCTACGATCGCTGGCGCTACAGCCTGCGCTTCGACGTGCTGGCTCGGCCGAACCACGACGGCGGCGGCATCGTCGATCTGGGCGGCACGTGGGCCGTACCCGGCGTCGTGGACGCGCCCTAGCTCGTAGCAGCCGCCACGCACAGCGCGTACGCGGATCCGCGGTCCTCGGGCCGGGCGTTCCCGCCGAGTTCATTCGTGGTCGATGCCACCACGGTCCAGCCCGCGTCCGCGAGCATCGCCAGCAGGCGGTCGTAGCTGAAGCGGCAACCCCAGCCCTGGCCCGGTGCGGGTGTCTCGAAGTAGTCGGCGGCGGTCTGCGCGAGTGAGTAGACGGTCTGCACCACAAGGGCCACCCGGACGTGGTCCGTCAGCTTGCTCAGCAGCTTGTCGGGCTGGGCAAGGTGGTAGAGGCCACCGGCGCAGATAGCGAAGTCATAGCGACCTGAGACGTCGAAGGCGTCCTGCCGCCTGAACTCGGCGCGGCCGTCGTGTCGGAGCAGCGCGGTCATGGCGTCCGCCTGCCGCAGGTGCATGGGATCGCCCGCGGACTGCGGATCGCCGAGATCGACACCGATCATGTGGCGGGCCCCGTGCCGTAACGCGTAGTGGCTGTAGTAGCCGTCGGCGCAGAACAGTTCGACTCCGTCGGGATCAGCCCCGGACAGTTCGATCGCCCTGCCGATGTAGTCGAACAGGGTCGCCTGCTTGGCCTGTTGATTGGGGCCGAAGATGCCCTCGGCCTGACGGGTCGGCACGCCGAGGGCAGCAAAGTCGTGATACCAGGGGTGATCCATCTCTTCCTGGAACGGCTGCCGCCGGCGCGGCCAGTGCAAGGGCATTCGGCAGATTCTGCCATGGTCCGAGGGCCGGCGATCCCGCCCGATGCAGCCTCAGTCGGGCGGACCGGTCAGCCACCGCCGCGCAGGCTGGGTCAACGCCCCGTAGTACACCGGGTCGACGGAAGGCGGTGTGTACGGCCCACCGCGCAGTGCCTGGTACTGCGTGTGCCACGGCGTGTGGTCCACCCCCGGCTTGGTTGCCGCGCCGCCGTGCACCTGGTGGAAGGAGCCCTCGCCCAGCATGACGACCAGCTGTGCGTCCGGCAGCGCGACCAGCCTGGAGAACAGGTCGAGGTTGACCAGCCCGCCCCCGGCGAGGTCGAACCGCTCGTCGACGCCGCCGACTTCGCCCCACAGCGCCCGAGGCAGCACCAGGCAGCAGGACTCGTTTACCGGGCCGAGGAAACCGCCCGGGTTGGCCATCGCCAGCGCCGAGATCTCGAAGAGCCGGTACCCGTCCCCCGGCCACTCGATCTGCTCGAGCAACTCGTCCTCGGCCTGCGGCCCGTAGCCCTTGGGGATCGAGAAGACCTGATGCTCATGGCCGAGGTGCCAGGCCATGGTCGTGACGATCGGGCGGGGGTGCACCTGCACCGCGCGCATGGCGGTGCTGACCACGCCGGGAGTCACCATGCGGGCGCCGTCGATGATCAGACCCACGTAGCGCCCCGAGGTCTCCGCCATGCCGAGGTTGACGGCGTGCGCAGGCGAGGGGGACGCGGGGTCGATGCGGTGCAGTCGGAACCGGCCGTCGAGGCCATCGAGCGCCGAGGCGGGCAGCGGATCGGGCGAGCCGTTGTCGATGACGAGAACCTCGTAGTCGAGGCCCGCCACGCCGCGTTGATAATCACGCGACAGCGAGCGAAGCGTGCGCGGCAGTTCGCGGTTCATCTGGTAGCCCACGACCACGATCGAAAGGTCCGGCCTACCCCGCAGCAAACGCACCGGGCCACGCTACTGGGATACTGCTCGGCGTCCGACGTCGACCTACTGAAGGGTCCCCATGCGCTGGCTCATCACCGGTTCCTACGGACAGCTGGGCACAGACCT
>JAVHVL010000143.1:0-4013 GCA_032160565.1 Pseudonocardiales bacterium
CCTATGGCTCGCCGACCTGCCGCCGCGCCCAGTCTCCCCACGTGCCGCGGAAGGGGTGCGCAGCTGATGCGCATCGGGATCGTGTGCCCGTACTCATGGGACATCCCGGGCGGCGTGCAGGCCCACGTGCGCGATCTTGCCGAGAAGCTCATCCAGCTCGGGCACACGGTGTCGGTCCTCGCCCCGGGCGACGACGACATGCCAGGGCTGCCGCCGTACGTCGTGGTGGCCGGGAAGGCCGTCCCGATCCCGTACAACGGTTCGGTCGCGCGGGTGCAGTTCGGTTTCCTGTCGGCCGCCCGGGTGCGGCGCTGGCTGCGGGACGGGCGCTTCGACGTCGTGCACGTCCACGAGCCGGCCGCCGCGAGCCTGCCGCTGCTGGCGTGCATGATCCACGACGGGCCGCTGGTCGCGACGTTCCACATGGCCACGACGCGGTCCCGCTTCCTGGCCATGTTCGACACGGTGCTGCAGCCGTTTCTCGAGAAGCTGAGCGGCCGCATCGCGGTGTCGCCCGCCGCCCGGAAGGTGATCGTCGAGCACCTCGGCGCGGATGCGGTGGTGATCCCGAACGGCGTGGACATCGCGCATTACTCGCGCGCGCTCCCGCTGCCTGGTTATCCCCGCGAGGGCGGCACGATCGGCTTCATCGGCCGCTACGACGAACCACGCAAGGGCATGGAGGTGCTGATCCCCGCCATGGAGCAGCTCGCCGCCGACCGCCCCGGACTGCGGCTGCTGGTGGCCGGACGGGGTGAGGCCGACGACTTCAGGTCCGCGCTGCCCGCGGGGTTGGCCGGGCGCATCGACCTGCTCGGACAGGTCAGCGAGGCGGACAAGGCGCGGATGCTGCGCAGCGTGGACGTCTACTGCGCGCCGAACACCGGCCAGGAGAGCTTCGGGGTGATCCTGCTCGAGGCCATGGCCTCGGCCACCCCGGTGGTGGCCAGCGAATTGGAGGCCTTCCGCCGCGTTCTCGCGAACGGTGCCGCGGGGCAGCTGTTCCCCGTCGGCGACGCCACTGCCCTCGCGGCGGCCGTCGGCGGGCTGCTGGACGACCCGGCTCTGCGCACGCGGCTGGTGGCCGCCGGCATCCGTGCCGTGGCGCCGTTCGACTGGTCCGTGGTGGTCGAGCAGATCCTGCGCGTGTACGAGCTGGCGATCGCCGGCGCTGGCATCACGCCGCACTGATCCACAGAACCGATCCACAGCGTCGCGGCAAGCTCCCCGCTAGAGTCGGCCGGTGCTCCCCGTCGGCTGGCTGGTCTTCGCCGTCTGTATAGCCGTACTGCTCACCATGTGGGTCACCTTCACGCTCACCCGCCTGGACCGCCTGCATGCGCGCGTGGACGCCGCTCAGGCGGCGCTGGACGCGCAACTCGTCCGCCGGGCGGCGGCGTTACTGCATGTGGCCGAGGCGCCGGACAGCGGCGTCGCGGACGAACGGCGCCCCCGTTACGAGGCAGTGGCCCGCGCCGCGCTCAACGTCGTGCCCGACGAGCGGCAGGGCGCCGAGAACGCCGTGGGGCGGGCAGTCAGTGAACTGGCTGCCGGGCCTGCCCGGGTCCGCGCCGACGCCGCCGAGGAGCTGCGCGAAGCGGCCGCGCGCGTGCTGATCGCGCGGCGTTTCTACAATGACGCGGTACGGGATACGCGCACACTACGAGCGCGGCGGATGCCCAGGATGCTGCGACTGGCCGGCCGGCGAACCATGCCGCAGTTCTTCGACATCGACGACACGCTGCCCGCTCCGGCTGACGTGTCGACCCACCCGACGGAGTCCGAGCCCCCGACGTCCCAGACGGCAAAGGAAGTTTCATGAACATCTCGCCCCGCAATCTCAAGATCGGGGGCGCCTCGCTTGCTGCGGTCGTGGTGATCGTCGTGGTCGCAGTGGTCGCGTTCGCCGGTGGGGGAGACAAGAAGAAGGTCGCGGCGAGCCCTACCCCCACTCCGACGCCCACCCCGACCGTCACCACGTCGGCGGCACCGAAACCCAAGCCGAAGCCGGCGATCAACCCGTTCACGGGTGGCAAGGCATCGAACAACCCGGTGGTGGCGGTGAAGATCGACGACACGGCCAACGGCCGTCCGCAGGTCGGGATCGACAAGGCCGACATCGTCTACATCGAGCAGGTCGAGGGCGGCCTGACCCGCCTGCTCGCGGTGTACAACACCACGCTGCCGACCGTGGAGGCGGTGCGCAGCACGCGGGCGAGTGACCCGGAGCTGGTCGAGCAGTACGGGCCGATCGCGTACGTGGCCTCCGGTGGCGCGCCGAACCCGCTGCAAGTGCTGGCCCGCTCCAACCTGAAGGCGTCGGTCAACGACGCCGGCGGCCCGGGCTTCGCGCGCGACGGTAGCCGGTCCGCCCCGTACAACCTCACCTCGAACCTGGCCGTCGTGGCTGCTGCCCTGAAGGCGCCCAAGGCGAAGCCGATCGGGCTCACCTGGTCCGCGCTCACCAAGCTGAGCTCGGCACCTCGGGGCGCCACCGTGCAGACCGTCGTCGGGGGGACACCCGTGCGCTTCGACTGGAACGCGCAGCTGAAGGAGTACCAGCGGCTCATCGGCGGTGCCGTCCAGCACACCGCCGACGGCAAGGTCATCGCGACACCCAACGTCATCGTGCAGTTCTGCAGCGTGACCGTGTACCCGCAGGACGTGGACGTGATGGGCAACCCGTCGCAGTTCACCCACACCATCGGCAAGGGCCGGGTGGTGGTGTTCCGCAACGGGCACCGCCTCGACGGCACCTGGTCCCGCCCCACGGGCACCTCCGGCACCACGCTGCGCAGCACGCTGGGGCGCCGCATCGATCTGGCGCCGGGCGGCGCGTGGGTGATCCTCGTCGCGAACGGGGCGCCGCTGACCGCCTGACCCCGGCGGCAGGCCACGCACGGTGGATCGGCTGGCGTCGGGTGGCCTGCACCGCACGTAGAATCGGGGTATGTCCGAAGCGCAGAACCAGCTCAGCACCCCCCAGCACGCCGTCGGAACGGCCCGCGTCAAGCGCGGCATGGCGGAGATGCTCAAGGGCGGCGTGATCATGGACGTCGTCACCGCCGAGCAGGCGAAGATCGCCGAAGACGCCGGGGCCGTCGCGGTCATGGCGCTCGAGCGGGTGCCGGCGGACATCCGCGCTCAGGGCGGGGTGTCCCGGATGAGCGACCCCGACATGATCGACAGCATCATCGGCGCCGTCACGATCCCGGTGATGGCCAAGGCGCGCATCGGGCACTTCGTCGAGGCGCAGGTGCTCCAGTCGCTCGGCGTGGACTACATCGACGAGTCCGAGGTTCTGACGCCGGCCGACTACGCCAACCACATCGACAAGTGGCAGTTCACGGTGCCATTCGTGTGCGGCGCCACGAACCTGGGGGAGGCGCTGCGCCGGATCACCGAAGGCGCGGCGATGATCCGCTCCAAGGGCGAGGCCGGCACCGGCGACGTCTCCAACGCCACCACCCACATGCGCCAGATCCGCGACCAGATCCGCCGGTTGACCTCGCTGCCCGAGGACGAGTTGTACGTCGCCGCGAAGGAGTTGCAGGCGCCGTACGACTTGGTCACCGAGGTGGCGCGGGCGGGCAAGCTGCCCGTCGTGCTGTTCACCGCGGGCGGGATCGCCACCCCGGCCGACGCGGCGATGATGATGCAGCTCGGCGCCGAGGGTGTCTTTGTGGGCTCGGGCATCTTCAAGTCCGGCAACCCGGCCCGGCGCGCCGAAGCGATCGTCAAGGCCACCACGTTCCACGACGACCCCGACGTCATCGCCAAGGTCTCCCGCGGCCTGGGCGAGGCCATGGTCGGGATCAACGTCAGCACGCTGCCCGACAGCGAGCGGTACGCCACCCGCGGCTGGTGATCACCGTCGCCCCCGTGCCGGGGGAGGCGCGTGCGGCCACGGCCCCGGCGCCGGTCATCGGCGTGCTGGCCCTGCAGGGCGACGTCCGGGAGCACCTGGCCGTGCTGGCCGGGTTGGGCGCCGAGCCGGTGGCGGTCCGCCGTCC
>JAVHVL010000177.1:0-2611 GCA_032160565.1 Pseudonocardiales bacterium
GAGGCGGGGGCCGCCGGCCGCGTCGAGCCGCTGGCCGGCTTCACGATCGGCGTCACCGCCGCGCGGCGCCGGCAGGAGCTGGGTGCCGCGCTCGAGCGGCGCGGCGCCCGCATCGTGTACGGGCCGGCCATCCGCATCGTGCCGCTGGCCGACGACACCGAGCTGCTCGAGGCCACCAAACGATGCCTGGCCGCGCCCCTGGACATCGCCGTAGCCACCACCGGCATCGGTTTCCGGGGCTGGATGGATGCCGCTGAGACCTGGGGGATGGCCGAGGCGCTCACCAGCGTGCTGGGTGACGCAACCATCCTGGCGCGGGGCCCGAAGGCTCGCGGCGCGGTCCGGGCGTGCGGCCTGCGCGAGGCTTGGTCGCCCGAGTCCGAGTCCTCCACCGAGGTCCTCGAACACGTGCTCGCGCACCACCAGGTCGCCGGGCGGCGAGTCGCGGTGCAGCTGCACGGCGAGCCGCTGCCCGACCTCGTCCAAACGCTCCGCAGCGCGGGCGCCGACGTGATCGAGGTGCCGGTGTACCGCTGGGTGCCACCCGACGACGAGGTGCCGCTGCGCCGGCTCATCGACGCGGTGTCCGCCGGCGCGGTCGACGCCCTCGCGTTCACGAGCGCACCGGCGGCGGCGAACTTCCTGCGGACGGCGGACGACCAGGGCTGCGGCGACACCGTGCGCACCGCGCTGCGCGAACGCGTGCTCGCCGCCTGCGTCGGGCCGGTGACCGCCGCGCCGCTGGTACGCGACTCCATCCCGGTCGTGCAGCCGGAGCGCGCCCGCCTCGGTGCGCTCGTGCGCGAGCTCGTCGAGCAGGTGCCGGCCCGGCAGGTCACGCACGTCCCGGTGACAGGGCATCAGCTCGAGCTGCGCGGCCAGGCCGTCGTGCTGGACGGCGCGTTGCTCCCGCTCGGCGGCGCCAGCATGACCTTGCTGCGCGAGCTGGCCAGCCGGCCCGGGCAGGTGTACTCCCGCGACGCGCTGGTGAAGCTGCTGCCCGGCGAGGGTTGTGACGGGCACGCGGTGGAGGTTGCGATCGGCCGGCTGCGTACCGCGCTCGGCGATCCGGCCATCATCGCGACGGTCGTGAAGCGTGGCTACCGGCTCGCCGTCGAACCACGGTGAGCCGGTAGCAACTCCATTCGTCCCGGGCGGGTCAGACGCCGGCCAGCCGCTTGGGCGACCTGCGCAGATACACGAACCACGTGACTGCCACGCACGCGAGGTAGAACGCGATGAACCCGATGTAGGCGGCGTTGCCATTGCCGTCGGACAGGAACGACTGCCGGAATGCGAGGTTGACCAGCACGCCGCCGAACGCCCCGATTGCTCCGGCGATACCGATGAGGGCACCGGACAGCCGGCGGGCGCGCACCGTTGCCTCTTCGGAATCGACACCGGCCGCGACCGCGAGCTGTGCCTTGCTGCGGAAGATCGTCGGGATCATCTTGTAGGTCGAGCCGTTGCCCACGCCGGAGAAGACGAACAGCGCGATGAAGCCGACCATGAACACGGGCAGCGAACGCTGGTAGGACGCGACGAGCACCAGCACCGCCGCCGCAGCCATCGCGATGAAGTTGAGGAACGTCGTGCGGGCACCGCCCCAGCGGTCGGCCAGCCAGCCGCCCACCGGACGGATCAGCGAGCCGATCAGCGGGCCGAGGAACGTCAGGTAGGCGACCTTCACCGCGTCGACCTTGTGCCCGATCTTCACCGGGGCGGCCTTGGCGGACAGGTCGGCGTTGTAGGTCTTCGGGTTGAGCTTGCCGGTCAGAACCCGGACAGCCTCGTGCGTCGAGGGGTTGGTCAATGTCACGACGGGCTTGTGTGTCGTCTGGTCAACGGCGGTGCTGCTCGTCCAGCCCGCAAGGCTCTTGATCGGGATCGCCTTGTGCTGCGCGATATCCCAGTACATCGCGCCCTTCGGATTCTTGAACCACGTGGTGTGGAACAGCGCGTCGCTGATGGCCGTGTGGGTGGCCGGCACCGTGGACAGCACGTTCTTCATGCCGAAGAAGTGCGTCGGGAACTGAGTGGACAGCACCTGGCCGAAGGCGAAGCCGAAGCCGATGAACGATCCGAACGTGCCGATGTAGAGGAAGGACATCACCCAGGTATGCGGATCCTTGCTCACCTCGCGCATCGCCCGCTTCTCGTTCCGGGCCTGGCTGAGGTTGTCCATGGTGAGGTATGCGCCGGTCGCGGCGATGACGATGAGCGGGATGTAGATGGCGAGCAGGTACCGCGGATGGGTTGCCCCCGCGCTCGCCAGCACGCCCAGCCCCACCAGCTGGACGACAGCGACGCCGAGGTTGCCGCCGCCGGCGTTCAACCCGAGCGCCCAGCCCTTGAGCCGCTGCGGGTAGAAGGAGTTGATGTTCGTCATCGACGACGCGAAGTTGCCACCACCCAGACCGGTGATCGCGGCGAGGACGAGCAGGGTGGCGAACGAGGCGGACGGCGTGAGGTAGAACGCCGTCGATACGGTCGGGATGAGCAGCAGCAGCGCGCTGGCGACGGTCCAGTTACGGCCGCCGAACCGCGCCACCGCGAGTGTGTAGGGCAGGCGCACCGCCGAGCCGAGCCCAGCCGGCAGCGACGTGAGCAG
>JAVHVL010000194.1:0-7341 GCA_032160565.1 Pseudonocardiales bacterium
CCGATCGCGAACATCGCCATCGCTCGGTATCTTCGCGCTGCTCATCATCGGTCCGTTGACGGCGTGTGGCTTGTTCACCCGCGCCGATCCAGTGCCGCTGGACCAACCGACTCCCGCAACGAGCGGCTACGTCACAACGACACCCCACCCGGCGAGCTCCGCACCGAGGCGCTCTGCGACGCACCCACCGGATCCCGCCTGCCACCGCGGCGATCCGCGAGCGGGGGTCAACACCCCGATCCGGCTCATCGTGCGAGGTGCGTGCGTGACCGTCCGCGGCATCGTCGGTTGCATCAGCACCCACGACGGTGGAGACGGCAGCGGTGATGACGGCGACGGCGACACCCACCTCAGCCTGCTGCTGGACCCCGGTCAGTCGAAGTACCTGACACCCGGCAACAGCGTATGGGGCTGCGGCAACGACCAGGGCTCCGATACGGCACCCCGGATGGTCGTCGAAGTCATCCCGCAACACTGCACGGCCAGACCGGACAACTGTGCAGACCGCGGCCACTTCAGAACCCCGGCGATACCGCAGAACGGCCAGCACGTCGCCATCACCGGGGCATGGGTGCTCGACACCTCGCGCTACCACGGGGCCACGCTCTGGGCCGAGATCCACCCTGCCTTCCGCATCCTCGTCGACGGCTGATTTGACATCGATCCACGGCTGGCCGGGAAAACCGTCACCGCGACGTTCAACCACTACAGCCTCACCCGGTGGCCCGAGGCCAACGCGGGCGTCGCCCTCCGGCGCAACGCCGCCTCGGCCCCGGACCGTCGCGCGGCCCTCGGGCTCTGATTCCTTCGACGTGGGGTTGCAGGAGGCTGCGTTGGGGACTCGACGGCGCGTTAGGAGGCTCCACGGCCGGGGTAAGCACGCTTGCGTGTGGGATCTCATGATGCTGGTCATCTTCGCCGCCGTCGCCGTCAGTGCCGGCGAGTTCGTGCGCGCGCAATGTGCCCGGATGGTGTCCGGGCCGCCAATTCGCCGCTCCGAGCCGGTACCACCGCTCCGGAAGGCCCCCCGCCCTGCCCGCCAACCCGACTCTCGGGTACTGGCGCTTTCGTACGACCCTGGTGAGAGAGGCGGAGCACATGGTGGCACTCGGAACTGACACGACCGGCGTGCACGACGGGGCCGGCGACCAACCGGAGGCTGACGAACCCGACCAGGACGGGCGCCCCGACCCGGCCAAGAGTGATTTCCACCTGGTCGAGACGGCCGACGGCTGGACGCTCACGATCAATCTGAACGTCGACCTGCTCGCCGCCCTCGCCGCGACGGATGTGTCAGCGACGCCGGCGGCGGCAGTTCCCGTGACGGTTCACCTCGAGCCCAACCTGGTGCCCGGCGAGCCGTTCCTGGCGAAGGTCGTGATCAAGCGCCCGGCCGAGTCGTCGTAGTCACCGATCGGCGATGCCAGTGCCTTCCGGTGTGTCGGTGGCGAACACACCGGACAGCGCGGTGAGTTCGAGCATGCGCTGAACCCGCGGCGAGGGGTTTCGCAGCGCCAGCTCCTTGCCCGCGGCGACGGCCGCATTCCGCATCCGAACCAGTGCGCTGAGGCCGGCGGAATCGATGAACGTCACGCCGGCCAGGTCGACGGCCAGAGACTGCACCGCCGGCTCGGCCAGATGCAGCATTCCGATAGCGGCGAGATCGTCCGCGGAGTGCGCGTCCAGATCGCCGGTTACGGTGAGCTCGCAGCGCTCACCGGTTACGTTCGTGGCCATCGAGAATGCTGGCACATTTCCCCCGTCGGCCGGCGTCTGGCAGTTCTCTCGTCACCGTACCGCCGTTCCCGGCCGGTGAGTCGGATCCGCCGCGTCGCGTGGCAGCGCTGTCCGGAAAAGGGAGTTGTGCATGATATGTCCATAACCGCGACGGAGGGTGCAGATGGTCGGCCCCGTAGCCAGTGGACGGCTGCCCGTGCTCGTGATCATGGGCGTTTCCGGATCGGGCAAGTCGACCGTCGCCGGGGTTCTCGCGGAGCGGCTCGGTTGGGACCTCGCCGAGGGCGACGACCTGCACCCGCCGGAGAACGTCGCGAAGATGGCCTCCGGTCAGCCGCTGGACGATGAGGACCGCCGGCCTTGGCTGGCGAAGGTGGCCGCCTGGATCCGGGCGCACACCGAGGCGGGGCGCCCCGGCATCGTCACCGCCTCCGCGCTGAAGCGGCGCTACCGCGACGTGTTGCGCGGCGAGCACGTCGTGTTCGTCTATCTGGCCGGAGCGCCCGACCAGATCGCGCATCGCATCGCGGCGCGGCATGGGCACTACATGCCGCCGGCGCTGCTCGGCTCCCAGCTGGACGCGCTGGAGCCACCCGGCGAGGACGAGAACGCGCTGACGGGGAACATCTCGGGTTCGCCGGGCGAGGAAGCCGACGACATCATCGCGCGGCTGCAGCTGATCCGCTCCGACCCCGCTGATCCGGGGACGTGACCCTTCCGGGATGGTGCCGGTGTCGGTCGTCCGGTTCGGCTTCGTCATGCTGCCGACAGCGAAGATCTGAAGTTCCGCAGTTGCGGTTAATTGGCTGGTGATCTGGCGCATCTGCGGCGTGGCCGGTTAGCCTTTGCTCATGCCTGCGTACCGGTTCCGTGAGGCGGCGCAGCTGCTGGGCGTCAGCGACGACACGCTGCGGCGATGGGCCGAGTCCGGCCGGGTGGAGACCGTGCAGGTCGACGGCCGGCGCGCGATCGACGGTGCGGAGCTGGCCCGCTTCGCCGGGCAGATCGCCACGCCGATTCCCGAGACGCAGCCGGTGCTGCGCGAGTCGGCCCGCAACAGATTCGTCGGGCTCGTCACGCGCGTCGTCAAGGACAAGGTGATGGCGCAGGTGGAGCTGCAATGCGGCCCCTATCGCGTGGTGTCGTTGATGAGCCGGGAGGCGGCGGACGAGCTCGGGCTCGAAGCGGGGGTCACCGCCATTGCCGCCGTCAAGAGCACGAACGTAGTCGTGGAGGTGCCTGGCGAATGAAGCGTGTACTGCTCGGATTGCTCGCCGTCGCCGTGCTGGTGGCCGGATGTTCAGGGAAGTCCCATGCCGCACGCTCGCAGTCGATCACCGTCTACGCCGCGGCCTCGCTCACCGAGGCCTTCACCACCCTCGCGCACCGGTTCGAGGCGGCGCACCCGGGCAGTCACGTCGTGCTGAACTTCGGCGCGAGCTCGACGCTGGCGACGTCGATCGTCAACGGGGCGCCGGCCGACGTCTTCGCCTCCGCAGCCCCGAAGAACATGGCGACGGTCGTCGCTGCCGGCGCGGCGGCGGCGCCGCGCAACTTCGTCAAGAACAGCATGGAGATCGCCGCTGCGCGCGGAAACCCCGCCCACATCGCGGCTGTCGCCGATCTGGCCAGACCATCGGTGAAGGTGGCACTGTGCGATCCGGCGGTGCCGTGCGGGGCGGTGGCCGCCACGGTGCTGCGTAACGCGCACGTCAGCGTGCGCCCCGTATCGCAGGAAGTGGACGTCAAGTCGACCCTGGCCAAGGTCGAGCTGGGCGAGGTGGACGCCGGCATCGTGTACGTGACAGACGTGCGTGCGGCCGGCGCGAAGGTGGTGGGCGTGCCGATCCCGGACGCGGTCAACGCGAGCACCGACTATCCGATCGCAGCCCTCAAGAATGCGAAGAATCCCGGTCTGGCACAGGCGTTTGTCAGCTATCTGAGCACCGCCGACGCGCTGTCCGTCCTCGCCGCGGCGGGGTTCGCCGCACCGTGAGCCGTCGCCGGCCTGTCGACGGGACGCCGCTGCTGTTGATCCCGCCGGCACTGATCGGCGTGGTGTTCCTGGCGCTGCCGACGCTCGGCCTGCTGATCCGGGCGCCGTGGAGCGGCCTGCGCGCCAGCTACGCGTCCTCCGACGTGATCGATGCGCTGCGCATCTCGCTCATCACCGCGCTGGAGGCGACCGCGCTGTCGCTGCTGCTGGGCGTTCCGATCGCCTGGATCCTCGCCCGCGTGGCGCTGCCGGGCATGGCCGCCGTGCGCGCGCTCGTGATGCTGCCGTTGGTGCTCCCACCGGTGGTGGGCGGCGTCGCGCTGTTCGCGGCGCTCGGCCGGCGCGGCTACGTGGGGCGGTACCTGTCGTCGTGGTTCGACGTGGAGTTGCCCTTCACCCAGCACGGCATCGTCCTCGCACAGACGTTCGTCGCTATGCCGTTCCTGATCGTCACCGTGGAGGGCGCGTTCCGGACCGCCGACCGCGGGCTGGAGGAGGCTGCCGCGACGCTCGGCGCCTCGAGGCTGCGCATCTTCGGCCGCGTGACGCTGCCCCTCGTCGTGCCGTCGCTGATCGCGGGAACCGTGCTGTGCTGGGCGCGTGCGCTCGGTGAGTTCGGGGCGACGGTGCTGTTCGGCGGCAACATCAGCGGGTCGACCCAGACCCTCTCGACCCTGGTCTACACCGCGTTCCAGACCGAGCCGGAGAACGCGATCGCGCTGAGCCTGCCGCTGATGCTGGTGGCGGTCATCATCCTGGGCGCCCTGCGCGACAAGTGGCTGCGCCCGGCAGCGGTGTCATGACGCTGCGCTTCACGGCTCGGGTCGCGCGCGAATCCTTCGTGCTGGACGCGTCGGTCTCGGCGAGTGACGGCGAGATCGTCGCCGTGCTCGGGCCGAACGGTGCGGGCAAGTCGACGCTGCTGCGCTCGATCGCCGGCCTGCTGGGCGTGGACGCCGGTCGGGTGGAGCTGGGTGGCCGCACGCTCGACGACCCGGCGCGTGGAGTGTTCGTCGCACCCGAGCAGCGCCGCCTCGGAGTGGTGTTCCAGGACCATCGGCTGTTTCCGCATCTGCGGATCGTCGACAACGTCGCGTTCGGCCCCCGGGCTCGCGGGGTGTCACGGTCGCAAGCGCGGCAGGCGGCACTGGACTGGCTGGAGCGGCTGGGGCTGGCCGAGCTGTCCGGCCGCCGCCCCGCGAAGCTGTCCGGTGGCCAGGCGCAGCGCGTCGCGCTGGCGCGGGCACTGGCCTGCGAGCCCGCAGCTCTGCTGCTCGACGAGCCGCTCGCGGCACTGGACGTGCAGACGCGCGCGGAGGTGCAGGGCGAGTTGCGGACGCACCTGGCCGCGTTCGCCGGACCCACGCTGTTCGTGACGCACGACCCGATCGAGGCGTTGCTAC
The DNA here is from genome assembly GCA_032160565.1 of Pseudonocardiales bacterium. Taxonomy (GTDB): domain Bacteria; phylum Actinomycetota; class Actinomycetes; order Mycobacteriales; family Jatrophihabitantaceae; genus RYN-117. The sequence continues at coordinate 5,137 of JAVHVL010000194.1, forward strand.
TCGCGACGCGGATCGTCGTGCTGGAGAACGGGCGGGTGGTGCAGCAGGGGGACGCCACGGAGATCACCAGCCAGCCGGCGACGCCCTACGTCGCCCGGCTGGTCGGCATGAACCTCTACGCCGGCAGCGCCTGCGGGGGAGTCGTGGCCCTCGACGGCGGTGGCGTGCTGGTCGTGCCCGACGCCGCGGACGGGCGGGTGCTGGTGGCCCTGCGACCGTCCGCGTTGACCGTCTACGCGGAGCAGCCGCACGCCAGCAGCGCACGCAACATCTGGCCCGCGACGATCACCGCGCTCGCGCCGCTCGGCGACCGGATCCGGCTGACGGCAGCGGGGGACCAGGAAGTCTTCGTCGATGTCACGGCGGCGGCGGTTGCGGAGCTCGGGCTGGTGCCCGGCCGTCCGGTGTGGCTCACCGCCAAGGCCACCGACCTCGTCTCGTACCCGGAGCCCGTGGCAGGCTGAGCGGCGTGGCCGATGTCGTCGTGCGCTTCTGGGCGGGGGCCCAGCGCGCGGCCGGCCATGCCGAGGAGTCGCAGACGGCCGCGTCCGTGGGCGAGCTGCGCGCCCTCCTCGCACAGCGCCCCGAGCTCGGCAAGGTCTGCGCTGCCGCGTCCTTCCTCGTCGACGGCGCGCAGAGCTCCGACGCGACGGCGCTGCACGACGGCGCGGAGGTCGACGTCCTGCCGCCGTTCGCCGGCGGCTGACGCTCGACTTCCAACCTGCGATCCGCGGTAACCGACGTGTCACATCCGCGCGCCACCCTGGACGTCGTGGCCAGGCCCCTGGCCACTGGACAGATGGTCGGAGATGGCGGGCGGGCGAGGATGACCGTGGAATTCACCGAGCGCGACCAGTACGTCACCAGGACCGGCTGGCTCACTCGGACCGTGCTGGACGCCGGGGAGCCGGCGGGTGCTCAGCACGACGGCGAGAGCCATGCCGTGCTGCGCCTTCCCGTCGAGCAGGTGTCGGTCTGGGACCGCCGCGACCTGCTTCGCGATTAGGTCCAATCGCGCTCAGCGTGCGACGGCGCTCAGCCGCGGCAGGCGGTTCAGGCGCGGCCCGGCCGAGCTGCTCGCCCATTTCGACTCGAGCGCCGTCTCCAGGATGAATCGCTGAAATGGTTTGCTGAACGCCGTGGCGAACGTCCGGCTCAGCGTCTGGGTGCAGGGGCGCGTGCAAGGAGTTGGGTTTCGCTACTGGGCGCGTTCGCGCGCACGTGACCTCGGGCTGCGCGGCTCGGCCACGAACCTCGTCGACGGGCGGGTGGCAATCGTCGCCGAGGGATCGCGCGCGGCGTGCGAGTCGCTGCTTGTGGCGCTGAGCAGCGATCAGGCGCCCGGCTTCGTCGGCGACATCCACCATGTCTGGGGCGAGCCGGCGGGCGAGCCGGACGGGTTCCGCGTCGACTGAGTGCCGCAGGACGTCAACGCTGGAACGTGGCGACGAGTTCTGCACGAGCCAGGGTGTGGAATGCCAGGTTGAACGAGACGACGGCCGCGCTGGCATCGCTGTCCACGCCGAGGGGCTCCACGTCGACGGCGTGCACCACGTAGTAGTACCGGTGCGGGCGGTCGCCGTCGGGCGGGTACGCGCCGCCGTAATCCTTGCTGCCCCAGTCGTTGCGGACCGAGAACGCGCCGCCCGGCAGCGATGCGCCCGCCGCCCCGGCGTTGCGGTCCAGCGAGGTCGTTGTCACCGGCAGATCAACGACGATCCAGTGCCAGAACCCCGACGGCGTAGGGGCATCCGGGTCGTAGCACGTGACGACGAAGCTCTTGGTCCCGTCGGGGAAGCCGCTCCAGGACAGCTGCGGCGAGGCGTTCTCGGCATTGTCGGCCGCACCGTCGTAGGCGTGCCGTTCGTGCTGAGGGTCGCCGTCGGTGAGGTCCGTGCTCGTGACGCTGAACGAGCCGACCTTCGGGAGCTTCTCGTACGGGTGCTGGGCTTCGGGGCGGTCGAGGCTCATCCTGCTCCTCCTGCGTGATCGACGGTTCCACCTCGACCCTAGAGTGGAACGCAGTGACGAGGTAGGGGAGGGTGCGGATGGTCGGCGAGCTGCCCGACGCTCCGCTGATCGTCGGCATCGGCGGCTCCACGAGCGCGTCCTCGGTGACGAACCTGCTGCTGCGTGCGGCCCTCGACGCGGCCGCCGGCCGCGGCGCACGCACGCTCGCGTTCACCGGGCCGCAGCTCGTCGCGC
>JAVHVL010000206.1:0-2626 GCA_032160565.1 Pseudonocardiales bacterium
CCGTCAGCGTCGGCGCTGCGAACGACCGGGCGACCTTGAGGTAGTCGGGGTTCGTGTACGTCGACGCCCGCTTGCCGGCAGGAACGCGGGCCCAGCCGAGCTGGCTGCCGACCAGGTCCTCGTAACCCTTGCTCGACGCCCACGAGACGAACTTCCACGCCTCGTTCTTCTTCTTGCTCGCCTTCTCGATCGACCAGGACCAGGCGTACAACCAGCCGGAACTCTTCGTCAGCTTCACCGGTGCCTGGACGTAGCCGATCTTGCCGGCGACCGGTGAGCCCGGACCATCCAGCGATCCAGCCGCGGACGTCGCGTCGTACCACATCGCGACCTTGCCCTGCTCGAGATCGGTCAGGCACTCGGTGAAGCCAGCCTGCGCGGCCCCGATCTCACCGTGGGAGCGCACCAGATCGATGTAGAAGTTCGTCCCGGCTGTAAACCCCGGTCCTGTCACCTGGGCGTTCCAGTCCTTGTCGAACCACGTGCCGCCGAACGTGTTCACCACGGTCGTCACCGGAGCGAGCACCTGTCCCCACCCGGGCTGTCCGCGCAGACAGATCCCCCGCATTCCCGGTTGGGCGTTGTCGACCTTGGCGGCCAGCTCCGCGATCTGGTCCCACGTCGGATGGTCCGGCACGGTCAACCCCTTGGCCGCGAAGACGTCCTTGCGATACATCAGGAAGGACGACTCGCCGTAGAACGGCTCGCCGTAGATCTTCCCGTCCGGGCCGGTCAGGCTCTTGGCTATCGGCTTGAGGATGTCGCTCTGGTCGAAGGCGGCGTCCTTCGCGATGTAGCCATCCATCGGAACGAGCCAGTTGTTTTTCGAGTAAAACGGGATCTCGAAGTTCGACAAGGTCGCCACGTCGTACTGCCCGGCCTGGCTGCTGAATTCCTGACTGGCCTTGTCCCGCAGGTCGTTCTCCGGAAGCACGGTAAAGTCAACCTTGATGCCGGTCTGCTGCGTGAAAGTGCCGGAGAGCTTCTGCAGATCCACCATCTGCGGGTTGTTGACCATCAACACGCGTAGCCGGTCGCCGCTGCCGCCGGCCCAGCCAAGCCCACCACACGCGGCCAGAGCGAACGCTACTGTCAGCGCCGCTAGCATCGTCAGGATTCGCTTGGGCGCGCCACGGATCATGAGATCTCCTCGTAGGAGCGCCGCTCAACTTGAGCAGAATCACCCCATATGTGACCCAGCTAACATCGCTCCAACTCATGCCGTTGTCAAGGTTCGTGGAAATTGCGCCGGTGAGCGCTCATATGAGCGGAACGGTCGGGAACACTCCACCTCATCAGCGCCATCCAGGACGTCCATCTCAGCCCGAACCCGTGCTCGTGCAGAGCCGCGGTCACGATCCAGCGGGCCGCGACGTTCGACGGCGGCACCGGCGTGTTCAGCGGCACCAGCGGAACCGGGACAGGCACGGTCGACGGGAGCGCGCTGTTGCAGCGGAACCCGGACGACAGCTGCTCGACGGTCCTGTTGCCAGCGCCCGAAATTCACCGGTCTCGGGGGGCCGGGACGCTCAGCTTCTGACCCGAGCACGCAGCGAGATACCCGGCGTGGCCCGGCAAGGATTGAGACCGCCCGCTGGTGCGGACGGCCTCGGGTAGACGGTGCTGGGCGATGCGTGCGCGCGGTGCGGAGCTGCTTGCCAAGCGTCTGAATGCGCCGCGCGACCAGGGCATGCTGGACATGCACGCGGCCCGCTCGAGTGGAGGAGCGGAATATCTCGTAGTTGACGGCCACCGGTGGGCGGCGCACTCTGAGCCCGAGGGTGGGAGGCGGCATGGCTGAGCCGTCCGGGATGACCGACGCAGCCGCTCGCCGCGGGCAGCCGACGGAGCCCTACCTGTCGCGCTGGGGCGCACAGGCGCAGCAGCGGCGCTGGCCGCTGAAGGACAGAGTCGTCACGCTCGGCAGGGCATCGTGCGCGGACGTGGTCATTGACGGCGACCCGCTCGTGTCTCGGGTGCACTCGACGCTGGAGCGAGTGGCCGGCGTGTGGACGATCGACGACAACGGACTGTCCCGCAACGGCACGTTCGTCAACGGGCGGCGAGTATCGGGTCGGGTCCAGTTGCACGACCGCGATGAGATCAGGGTCGGCAGTACGGTGCTGACCTTCTGCGCACCGGCCGAGGAGGACGGCGTGCACACGCTGATCTGCGAGCCCCTGCCCACCGCGGCACGTCTAACGCCCGCGCAGCGCGCCGTGCTCGCCGCATTGTGCCGGCCGTACAAGGACGAGCGGCACTATGCGACCCCGGCGACCAACCAGCAGATCGCCGATGAGCTGTTCCTGAGTGTCGACGCGGTCAAGACGCACCTGCGGACGATGTTCCACAAGTTCGGCATCGAGCATCTGCCACAGAACCAGAAGCGGGCACGGCTCGTCGAGATGGCGCTGCAGTACGGCCTCGTCCCGACCCATGACCTCTGAGGGTGGGCGGGCTCCGGCATCCAAGCGTCCGCGACAGCCGCTCACTCCTCCACGATTCTGCTGCGGTGGTGGCGCTGCTGTCCGACGGCCTGTCCGCGGGCAGGGTGGGTAGACACCACACCTGGAGTGGCTTCTGCCCCGGGACCCGGTGGGTGAACGTAGTCCCCACACCACCAACC
>JAVHVL010000285.1:0-3099 GCA_032160565.1 Pseudonocardiales bacterium
CGCGCCGGGGTAACCGGCCCACAGCGGTGAGGCGTAGCCGCTGCGGGAGATGGCGAAGCTCAGCATCCCGCCGCCGATTGCCGGGTTGACCAGCCCTTGGGACGGGCCCCGGTCGAGAAGCATGTCCGAGGAGTTGGAGAAGTCCCAGGGGTCCTGCCACGCCGTCGTGGCGAAGTCGGCGCCGGACGTGACCGACTGCGCCGGGGGAGCCACGGCACGGGCGAGGGTGAGCGGCGTGAGCAGCGCCGCGACGCCCAGCAGGGCGATCAGCAGCGGTAACAGGCGCGTGGTGCGCGGCATGGGGGACCTTCCAGTACGGCTTCAGTTCTCCCCACGCGGATTTAACAGTGCCTGGCGGATTCGAGAAGCGCAAGTCCCATCGGTCCCGAGCTTTGGCACCGACGTCAGAACCGACGTCGGCACCGACGTCGGCACCGACGTCGGCAGCGACGTCAGCTCCTGCCGGTCTCCCGTACCTGGCGGAGCCAGTCGCGGGCGCCGCTGAAGTCGGCGTCCTTCCGGCCGGCGGGCACCGCGCCCTGGATGCCTTCGCGGCGCGGGTACGAGCCGAGGTAGCGGACGTCAGCGCACACCCGGTGCAGCGCGGCGATCGCGTCGCCGACCCGCTCGTCGGCGATGTGCCCTTCGCAGTCGATGGAGAAGCAGTACTGGCCGATGCGCCCCTTCGTCGGGCGGGACTCGATGCGGGTGAGATTGACCGACCGCGCCGCGAACTCGGTGAGGATCTCCAGCAGCGCGCCGGAGTGGTCCTCCCGGAGGTAGGCCACCAGCGTGGTGCGGTCGTTGCCGGTGGGTGATGGCGGCGGCGCCGGCCGGGTGAGCAGCACGAATCGGGTTACCGCGCCGGGGTTGTCCGCAATGTCGTGCGCAATGCTGCTGAGCCCGGTGAGCTCGCCCGCCACGGTGGCCGCGATCGCCGCGTCGAAGTCCCCCGCGGCGACCGACTGGGCCGCGCCGGCGGTCGAGCCGACGAGCACGACGTCTGCCGCGGGCAGGTTGGCGATCAGCCAGCGCCGTACCTGCGCCTCGGCATGCGGGTGGGTCGCGACGGTGCGGACGTCGGCGAGTGCCCTCCCCCGCCGGGTCAACAGGTCGAACGCGACGTGCAGGTAGGTCTCCTCGGCGATGATCAGGGGCGCGCCGTTGGCGAGTTCGTCGAGGGTGGCCGGGACAGCGCCCTCCACCGAGTTCTCCAGCGGCACCAAGGCACCGTCGGCGGTGCCGTCACGCACCGCGTCGATCGCGAGGGTGACGTTGGCGGTCGGCAGCAGCGCGGCGCCAGCGGCCGTGGGCATCGTCCGCAGCGCCGCATGGGCGAAGGTGCCTTCCGGGCCTAGGAACGCGAGGACGGTCACGCGGGAAGCGTACGGGGGCGCTCAGCTGGCTTTGCGGCTCAGCAGCCCGCCGCCGGGCTTCTGCAGTGCGGACGTGATTGCCTGCTGCTCCTCCGGCGAGAGCTCGTGCTCGCCCTTGCCGCCGCTGACGCCTTTCGCGTACACGCGGGTGTCGGTGCGGCCGGCGATGGCGCTGATCGCGACCCCGTCGCCCGCCTCGTCCAGCAGGGCGAGGGAGAACGACATGCGGCCGGACATGTCGGCGAACGCGTCGTAGCGCACCAGTGCGACGTTGCGCAGCGCGCCAGACTGATCCGCCTGCTGCGCGCGCACCTCGGCCACCGCGGCGGCGCACGCCTCGTCGACGTGGGCGCGCAGCTGGGTGAGCTGCTCGGCCAGCAGCTCGGTCTGCGCGGCCTGCTGCTCGGTCGCCTCGATGAGCGATGCGGTGCGACGTCGCCCGCGGCTGCCGCGGGACAGCGCGGAGGTCGCGCGGCGCAGCTTGGCCAGCGTGCGCAGCGCGAAGTACGCCGCGACCAGGGCGACGTAGGCCAGCACCATCGCGAAGACGGCGACGTAGGTGGTCATCGCTGATCAGGCTAGGCGCGCGGGCGCCGTGCGCCGGGAAGGACACGGCACGCGCGATCCGCGGGTGGGCAGAGTGCTCAGCAGATATCTGATACAGGTAGGCAATCTGTGCATTGTGCCTGCCGGATCGGCCAACACTTGCGCTACCAGCTCCACCCTCGCACCCTGACCTCATGACGAGCGTGGAGCTGACCCCGGAAGAGCGCGAAGCGAACCTGACCGTCGAGCGGCTCAAGCAACTGGTCGGCCTCGTCGACTACGACGAGAGCACCGATCCGTTCCCGGTCACGGCGATGGACGCGATCGTCTTCGTCTGCGGCAACGCCACTCAGAGCGCCGCGTTCTACCGGCACGCCTTCGGGATGACGCTCGTGGCGTACTCCGGCCCCGAGACAGGCAACCGCGACCACAAGGCGTTCGTGCTGCGGTCCGGGTCCGCGCGCTTCGTCCTCGTCGGCGCCGTCGCTCCGGACAGCAGCTACGCCGATCACCACCGGGCGCACGGCGACGGTGTCATCGACCTGGCGCTCGAGGTGCCGGACGTGGACAAGTGCGTTGCCCACGCGCGGGCGCAGGGCGCCACCGTGCTCGACGAGCCGCATGACGTCAGCGATGAGCACGGCACGGTGCGGCTGGCCGCCATCGCCACGTACGGCGAGACCAGGCACACCCTGGTGGACCGGTCGCGCTACTCCGGCGTCTACCTGCCGGGCTTCGTCGAGAAGACGTCGACGATGACGTCGACGATGACACGGCCGGCGACGAGGCTGTTCCAGGCCGTCGACCACTGTGTGGGCAACGTGGAGCTCGGCCACATGGACGAGTGGGTGGGGTTCTACAACCGGGTCATGGGCTTCGTCAACCTGGCCGAGTTCATCGGCGACGACATCGCCACCGACTACTCGGCATTGATGTCGAAGGTGGTCGCGAACGGCAATCACCGGGTGAAGTTCCCGCTGAACGAGCCGGCGCCGGGCAAGCGCAAGTCGCAGATCGACGAGTACCTGGAGTTCTACGCCGGCGCCGGCTGCCAGCACATCGCGCTGGCCACGAACGACATCCTGCGCACGGCCGACGAGATGCGCTCGCGCGGCATCGAGTTCCTGGACACCCCGGATTCGTACTACGACGACCCGGAGCTGCGCGCGCGGATCGG
>JAVHVL010000322.1:0-3426 GCA_032160565.1 Pseudonocardiales bacterium
CGCCCGCGAGGTCAACGCCAACGCACGCAGCATGGGGATCGCGCTGACGTCGTGCACGGTTCCGGCGAACGGCAAGCCGACCTTCGAGCTCGGCGACAGCGAGATGGAGGTGGGCGTCGGCATCCACGGTGAGCCGGGCCGCCGTCGCGTGCCGCTCGCGCCCGCGCGGGAAATCGCCGAGATGCTCCTCGAGCCGATCCTCGCCGACCTGCCGTTCAACCGCGGCGATCGGGTGATCACCTTCGTCAACGGACTCGGTGGCACACCGCTCATCGAGCTGTACCTCATGTACAACGAGGTGGCGAAGATCCTGTCGGCGCACGGCATCGAGACCGCCCGCAGCCTGGTCGGGCCGTACATCACGTCCCTCGACATGGCGGGCTGCTCGGTCACCCTCCTCCGCGCGAGCGATGAGCTGCTGCAGCTGTGGGACGCTCCGGTGCGCACGCCCGCGCTGCGTTGGGGGATCTGACGATGACCGATGGCCGCATCAGCATCGAGCAGCTGACCGGATGGCTGCTGGAATTCGCGCGACTCGTCACCGAGCATCGCGACGAACTCACGACGCTCGATGCGGCCATCGGCGACGCCGACCACGGCACCAACATGGAGCGGGGGATGTCCGCTGTCGTCCTGGGGCTCGGCGGCGACACCGTCGGTGCGCTGTGCAAGCAGGCCGGGATGACGCTCGTGAGCACCGTCGGGGGTGCGAGCGGCCCGCTGTACGGCACGTTCCTGCTCCGCTTCGGCTCCTCGGCCGGCGACGTCACCGAGCTGTCGGCAGCCCAGTTCGCGGCCGCGATGCGCGCCGGGCTGGACGGGATCGTCGCTCGCGGCAAGGCGGAGCGGGAGGACAAGACCATGTTCGACGCGCTGGCGCCGGCCGTCGAGGCCCTCGAGGCAGGCGCCGGCGGCTCTCTCGTCGAGGCCCTCCGCGCCGCGGCCGAGGCGGCGGACAAGGGGCGCGACGCCACCGTCGAGATGCTGGCCCGCAAGGGGCGGGCCAGTTACCTCGGCGAGCGCAGCGTCGGTCACCAGGACCCCGGCGCCACCTCCGCCGCGCTGCTCGTGGGCGCCGCCGCCACCACCCTGGCCTGAGCCATGGTGGGCATCGTCGTCGTTTCGCACAGCCGGGCACTGGCGCGCGCCGCCGTGGAGCTCGCCGGGCAGATGCTGCACGGCCACGGCCCGAAGATCGCGATCGCGGCCGGGCTGGACGACAGCACGCTCGGCACCGATGCGGTCCAGGTGAAGGACGCGATCGAGAAGGTCGACGCGCCGGACGGCGTGGTCGTGCTGCTCGACCTCGGCAGCGCCGTGCTCAGCGCGGAGCTGGCGCTCGACCTGCTCGACGACGCGGTGCGGGAGCGGGTCGTGCTGAGCCCGGCCCCGCTCGTCGAAGGGCTCGTCGCCGCGGTTGTCACGGCCGCAGGCGTCGGCACCTCGGCCGAGGTCGCCGCCGAGGCCGCCGGCGCGCTGGCCGGCAAGCAGGCGCACCTGTCCGACGCGGCACCCGGCGCCAGCGACGGTGCCCCGGACGACAACGCGGTTCGCGGCAGCTTCGTGGTCGGCAACGCGCACGGCCTGCACGCGCGCCCGGCGGCGCGGCTCGTCGCGCAGGTGCGCACGCACGACGCGCGCGTGCAGCTCACCAACCTGAGCACCGGCGCCGGCCCCGTTCCGGCGTCGAGCCTCAGCCGGGTGGCCACGCTCGGCGCGCGGCACGGGCACGAGGTCGAGGTGTCGGTGACGGGTAGCCAGGCTCCGGAGGCGCTCGACCAGATCCTCGCCCTGGCCGCTCGCCAGTTCGACGAGCACGATGGTCGGAGTCCGACGCCGCAGACCGAGTCCGCCGGCCCGCTGGCCGCGTCCCCCGGAATCGCGATCGCGCCCGCCTGCCGAGCCGACGCGCGGACGCCGACGATCCCCGATCAGGAACCGGGCGATGTCGCGGCCCGCTGGCGCCAGCTGCGCGAGGCGATCGCGGCAACCCGCCGCGACCTGGCGCGGACGCGTGCTCGGGTGGCCCGCGAGATGAGCGAGAACGACGCCGCGATCTTCGACGCACATCTGATGCTGCTCGACGACGCGGAGCTGCTGACCGACGCCAGGAGCCGCATCGACGGCGGGCTCGGGCCGGCGCGGGCGTGGCAGGAGGCCGTGACGCGGGTCGAGCATGAGTTCGGCGCGCTCGACGACGCGTACCTGCGCGGCCGCGCGGCAGACGTGCGTGCGGTCGGCGACCAGGTGCTGCGTCACCTGCTCGGCCTCGCCGGCGGGCTCGGATCGGCTGCCGGGATCCTCGTGGCGGCGGACCTGACCCCGGCGGACGCCGCGGAGCTGGACGCCGGGCTGGTCCGCGGCATCGTGCTGGCGTTCGGCAGCCCGACGTCGCATGCCGCGATCCTCGCCACCGCGAAGGGCATCCCGATGCTCGTCGCGGCAGGTGCCCAGGTCCTAGGCATTGCGGACGGAACTCGCCTCGTCCTCGATGCGGACGCCGGAGCGCTCATCGTCGATCCGCCGCAGGACACCCTCGGCGCCTACGAGACCAGGCTTGCCGAGCGGGCGCGCGCCCAGGCGGTCGCGCACGCTGCCGCTGCCGGGCCGGCTCTCACGATGGACGGCACCACCATCGCGGTGAACGCGAACATCGGCTCGGTGGACGACGCGAAGGCCGCCGCCGACGCGCACGCCGATGGCGCCGGGCTGGTCCGTACCGAGTTCCTGTTCCAGGCACGGTCCGAGCCGCCGAGCGTCGAGGAGCAGGAGACCGTCTACCGGGCGATCACCGACGCCTTCGGCGGCCGCCGCGTCGTCTTCCGGACCCTCGACGCGGGGGGCGACAAGCCGCTGGCCTTCGCGCCCGTGGAGCACGAGGCCAACCCGTTCCTCGGGGTTCGCGGCCTGCGGCTGTCGCTGCGGCATCGCGACCTGCTGCTGCAGCAGCTGCGCGCCATCTGCGCCGTGGCCGAGGACGCGGCGGTGAGCGTCATGTTCCCGATGATCAGCACCGTCGGCGAGCTTGGGCAGGCAATAGCCGTTGTGGACGAGGCGTGTTCCGGGCGCCGCCCCGAGGGCTTGCGCGTCGGCATCATGGTCGAGGTGCCGGCGGTGGCTTTGAAGGCGGCCGCGTTCGCGCCGCACGTGGACTTCTTCAGCGTCGGCACGAACGACCTGACCCAGTACGCCCTCGCCGCCGAGCGCGGCAACCCCGCTCTCGCCGCGCTGGCCGACCCGCTCGATCCGGGCGTGCTGCGGCTGATCGCTGAACTGTGCCGGGACGCGGGAACGGTTCCGGTCTCGGTGTGCGGGGAGGTCGCCGCCGATCCGGCCGCGGCCGCACTCCTGATCGGTCTGGGCGTGCGCTCGCTCAGCGTCGCCGCACCCGCGGTGGCGAACGTGAAGCAGGCGGTCCGCGCGGTC
>JAVHVL010000326.1:0-5182 GCA_032160565.1 Pseudonocardiales bacterium
CGATACAACCCCGCAAATACCAGACGGTCCATGCTGGTGAAGGTTAGTCGCTGGGCGATTTACGTCGCAGCACGTTGAGTTGCTGACGAAGCGTCAAGATCTCTGCTTGCAGCGACGCTCGCGACCGAAACAATCCGATCAGCGCCAACCAAATCAGGCTGCAAACATCTCTCATCAACCAAGAGCATCACCCAATTCGCCTCCACTTGCTAGTCGGATTGAGTTTCCGACAATGACACCCGGCCCGGCCGCGGCCGTCACGCCGCTCGTGCCGCAATAGCCCTTGTCGACCAGGATGACCTTCGCGCCAGCCTCCGCAGCGGCGCTCGCCGCCCAGGCTCCGGCCGTGCCACCGCCCACGACGAGGACGTCCGTGGTGATCGACAGCGGCTCGCGTAACGAAGAAGTCATGATCGATGCCTTTGACGGTCGCAGTGACGACATCGGCGACGCGCTCGACGGCGCTGTGGTTGGCCACGCAATGCTTGTTACGACATCGTTGGGCGGACCTGCCAGCGTCAATGAAACGCAAAACTCTTTTGCCGGCGCGATACAAACAAGACGTGTCGCAAGTGCCGCCATTCGCGCGACGTCTGTTTCGCGAGAGAACAGCTTTCCTTTCCACAGAGAGAGAGACGAGACATTGCTTCTACGCGTCCACGCGATGAAAGGACTCGATCGCCGATGCTGCGAAGAGGCTCTCTCATGGCAGGGATTTCCATCAAAGGCCCACTCTTTGGAATCTCAAATTTGAAAGCGAGAAGATACGCTATCGATGCGATCGATCATGGCGCGGAAGAGTCGACAGGCCGGAATGGCATTGCCGAACCCTTCAACTGCTCGTCCTCGATGATCCGCAGATCCAGGACTTAACCAAGACCATCAGGAGCCCTCCATGACCGAACGCTTTTCTCCGCTCTCCCTTTCTCGGCGTCGCCTGCTGATCACCACCTCCGTGGCGGCGACCGCTGCTCTGGTAGCGCGTCTGCCTGCAGCTCACAGTGCCGGTGGCCCGCAGAATGGCGGTGACATCACCTTCCTCATCGATTCGCTGGGCAGCACCTGGATTCCGAACAACAGCGCAATCTCCAGCTTCCAGGGCCACATATGGGGCCACGTGACCGATAAGCTCGTCTATGTCGACGCTGACGGCAAAGTCAGTCCCTGGATCGCCGAGAGCTGGGAGCAGAACGACGACGCCACCCAGTTCACCCTCCACCTCAAAAAGGCGGTGACCTTCTCCGACGGCGCGCCGCTCGACACATCGGCCGTCGTCGCCAACCTCGATATCTGGTACGCCGGCCGCCGGAATGAGGGCATCAATCCGATTGGCCTCTTCCCGAAGACTTACAACCGCGCCGAAGCGGTCGACGCGACGACCGTGAAGGTCTTCTTCAAGGCGCCGACGCTCGGCTTTATCCCGACGCTCGGCTACCACGGCTCAATCCTCATCTCGCCGAAGACCATCGCGCAGCCTGCCGCCCAGCAGGCCGACCTAGCCAAGACATCTGGCAGCGGTCCGTACCTGGTCGATTCCTGGAAGGAGGGCGACTTCGTCAAGCTGGTCAAGCGCAAGGACTACAACTGGGGTCCTGCAGCAGTGGGCCACACCGGCCCGGCCTACCTCAATTCGATCACCTACAAGCTTGTGTCCGAGCCGTCGCTGCGCGTCGCCGCTGTCCAGTCCGGACAGGCCGACGTAGCCTACAGCCCCTCGCCGCAGGAACTGAAATCCCTCAAGGAGGCAGGCTTCACCATCGCGACACCGCGCTATCTCGGCTTCGTAAACGGCTTGGCGATCAATACGAAGCTGGAGCCGTATAACGACGTAAAGGTACGCCAGGCCCTCCAGGCCGGAGTCAACCGGAAGGAAATCATCGAAACCGTATACACACCCGACTGGAAGCTCGCGACGTCTTTCATCCAGAGCAACGTGCCCGGCGCGACCGACCACAGCGACCTGCTGGCCTACAATCCCGGCAAAGCCGAGAAGCTTCTCGACGAGGCGGGCTGGACCAAGGGCGCTAACGGCATCCGTACCAAGGATGGCAAGCAGCTGTCGCTGACACTCTATTCCAATCCTTACCTCGCGACAGCGAAGTCGGTCGACGAGCTCATCGCCCAGCAACTCGGCAAGATCGGCTGGAAGGTCACCATCCGGGCCTACGACGTCGTGACGTTCGGCGAGAAGGTCAGGTTCGGCGGCCCGGCCGTACCGGCCTACGAGGTGACGCGCAGCTTCATCGACGCCGGCACCGTGGCCAGCATCCTCACCGACGCCAACAACGGCGAGAACTGGTTCGCCCTCGGCGACAGCGACAAGAAGCTCAACGAACTGCGCGACAAGATCGCCAGCGCGGGCACTGCCGAAATCCGCGACCCGCTTCTCGACGAGTTGCAGAAGTATGTCCTCGAGCAGGGCTACTTCATTCCGCGCACGCAGATCGTCCAGCGAATCTACGTGCAGTCCCCGAAGCTCAAGGGGGAGGTCTACAATGGCATCGCCTACGCCAGCTATTACACGGCCACGATAAGCGAGTAGCCCGCGGTGCAACCGAGCAACGTGAGGAGATGACCGGCATGAGCAAGGCCTACCTACCCTATGCCGCAAAACGCCTCGCCCAGGCCATCATCGTCATCCTGCTGGCCTACGTCTTCACCTTCGTGGTCGTCAGCATCCTGCCGGGCGACCCCATCACCAATGTCCTGCGCGATCCGCAGAACGGGTTCACCGAGGACGACATCAAGGAGATCATCGCCGCCCAGGGCTTGGACAAGCCGATCCTGGTTCAACTATCGACATCCCTGTCCCACTTCATAACCGGTGACCTGGGTCTGTCGATGCGATCCAACCGGCCCGTGACAACCCTGATCGCCGAGGTTCTCCCATCGACGCTGGTCCTCGCGTCCGAGGGTTTCGCCATCGCACTGCTGCTGGCGGTGGCGATCGGCTTCGGGACCCAGTTCCTTTCCAAACGATTCGGCCAGGGCTTGCTGCGGGGCTTTCCCTCGTTGTTCCTGTCGGTGCCCAACTTCGTGATCGGCCTGATGCTGATCCACCTCTTCGGCTTTCAGCTCGGCCTTTTCCGAGTGATCGCGCCCAACAGCTTCTGGGCGACTTTTTTCGCCGCGGTCGCGCTCGGCATCCCCGTTTCCGCACGGATCGCCGAGGTGCTTATTGCAAACCTCGATAACGAGTCGGAGCAGGAGTACGCCGCCGTCGCGCGCGGTCGTGGTCTCGGGCACGTGCGCCTCTTCGCCAAGCACCTGCTTAAGCCGTCTTCGCTGCCGGTCGTCACAGTCATCGCACTCGCCATCGGCGAACTGCTCGGCGGCTCGCTGATCACCGAGACCGTCTTCGGACGCACCGGTATCGGCAGCCTGGTGCAGCGTTCGGTGAGCACGCAGGACCTGCCCGTCCTGCAAGCGGTCGTCTCGCTGGCGGCGGTGGTCTTCGTGCTCGTCAACCTGATCGCCGATCTCGTCTATCCATTGCTCGACCCGCGCGTAAAACTCATCGGCGGTCCCAAGTACCGTCCGACCACCGCTGACGAGAGCTCCGCCGGCACTTCGCAGGCGGTGACATCATGACCTTCGCGTCCGCTGCCTCGCGCGTCACGGCCACCAGCCGGCTGACAGCCCTCCGGGTACCGCCGACCGTCGCGCTCTCGTTCGCGGTTATCGCGCTTGTGATCGCTTGGTCGCTCGTACCGGGCCTGTTCACGAGTCAGAACCCGGTCAACGGTATCCCCGCCGACAAGCTGCTCGGCCCCGGCGCCGAGCACTGGTTCGGCACCGACCACCTCGGTCGAGACCTCTACACTCGCGTCGTCTATGGCACGGCGTCCTCAGTGACGAGCGCACTCATCGCCGTCGTCATCGCCGCCGCCGCCGGCGGCTTCATAGGCCTTCTGGCAGGCTTCCTCGGCGGCTGGATGGACATCGTGCTCGCCCGTCTGGTCGACGTACTGCTGGCAATCCCGAACTTCCTGCTGGCCGTCATCGTTGTCACCGCAATTGGTTTTGACACCACGAACGCCGCCATCGCGACCGGCATCTCGGCGGTGGCCGTCTTCGCCCGGGTGATGCGCTCGGAGGTCATCAAGACGCGGCAGGCGACGTTCGTCGAGGCGTCATTCCTGCTGGGCGGCTCGCGCTGGCACATCCTGTTGCGGCACGTGCTGCCGAACGCGTCGCGCTCGGTGTTCCCGCTTGCAGTGCTGCAGTTCGGTCTGTCGATCCTGGTAATCGCCAGCCTTGCCTTCCTGGGCTACGGCGACCCGCCACCCGCCTCCGACTGGGGTCTGCTGATCTCAATCGGCAAGGACTACCTCAAATGGCCGTGGCTGGTGTACGCACCCGCCTTCGTCACGATCGGGACCGTGCTCTCTATCAACAGGATCAGCCGATGGCTCCGCAAGACGGACTGACCGCCATCCCCACTCGCGCCCAGACCACCGCGCCGACGCTGGAGCGGTCGGCGCCCCTGCTCCGGGTGGACGGCCTGTCGGTCTCCTACGGACCAAACGAGGTCGTTACCGACGTCGGGTTCGAACTCGGCCGCGGCCAGAGCCTCGCCCTCATTGGAGAATCCGGCTCGGGCAAGTCGACGATCGCCCGCGCGGTGCTGCGGCTACTCCCCAGCGGTGGACACGCCACCGGCCGGATCGAGTTCGATGGCCAGGAAGTGCTGGGGCTTTCGGAGCGTCGCTTCCGGCCGTTGCGGGGACGGGCCATCGGGTTCGTCCCGCAGGACCCAGGTAACGCACTCAACCCGGTGCGGACGATCGGCGCCCAGGCAAAGGAGGCCGCCGCGCTGCTCGACGAGCCTAACAAGGCGATACGTAAGCAGCTCATCCTGGAGACATTCGCCCAGGTCGGGCTCGACAACCCCCAGCGTGTCTATGACTCCTATCCTCATCAGCTTTCCGGCGGCATGCTGCAACGCGTGTTGATCGGGCTCGCGATTCTTCCCCGACCGGTGCTGCTGGTCGCGGACGAACCGACCTCCGCGCTCGACGTCACGATCCAGAAACGGATACTCGACCTGCTCTCACGGTTGCAGCACGAGCTGGATATCAGCCTGCTGCTCATCACCCACGACCTCGCCATCGCCACCGAACGGGCGAACTCGCTCGTGGTGCTCAAGGACGGCGTCATCCAGGAAGCCGGCAGGACCGCT
>JAVHVL010000436.1:0-2630 GCA_032160565.1 Pseudonocardiales bacterium
AGCACTCAGAATCGCAGCGGCCCAACGAGGTGAGACGTTGGGGGCTTCGATGTCGTACCCCTCAGCGGGCTTTGACTCCGGCCTTCACTGTCCGTCCGATCCGATCAAGTTCTGTCCACACGAATGCGCAACGAAACATCCATGCCCAGCCGCGTACACCTGGCGTAGGTGCGCGTTCTGTGGCCGCAGGAGAGACCCGCCACTCAGCGGACAAGGGCACGTGCGCTACTTCTTGACCGCGATGGGACGCGACCGGCCATGAAAAAAGCCCCGCATCGCAAGGGCTCTTTCGCATGCGCCTAAGCGGACGACGTTCAAACCGTCAAGGCCGACGCGAAGCTCTGATCGAGATGCTAATGCACAAGCCAGACCGGGCCATCCGGCATGAGCTGGTCAGAGTGCTCACCGGCTGTTGAGCGTCGCGACTCGCGGGTCTCGCTCACCCGACGGCTTGGGTCAGCGCGCTTCGAATCTCCGTCGTCGGTATCTCCGCAAAGGCACGTCGGGCGGGCGCCGCGTCGAAGGTCATGTCGATGCTGTCCATCGCCAGGGCGGCGCGTGCTCGGCGGGAGAACAGTGCACCCGATTGGAGCAGCCGACGCGGTATGTGCCGAACCGGCGCGGAGTGTCCTTGAATCTGTCGCAGCAGCTCAGCTAGCTCGTTGAAGGTCGTGTTTTGCGGCCCACCCACCTCGAGAACCTTCCCGCGTAGCTCTGGGTCGATCACGGCACTCTCGACGACTGCGGCGACATCGCCGACAGATACGAAGTTGATCGGATTTTCGCCGCGTCCAAAGACGATCGGTCTCGCCATGATTTCGGCCCACAGCTCGACGTACGCAGTTGCCCTCACGATGGTCCACGGCACGCCGCTTGCACGAAGATGTTGCTCGGCGACCCACTTGGCTTGGAAAAGCTCCATCTCGTGGTCGCGTGACGCGCCAACCACTGACATCAAGACCACCTGAGCCCCGACTGCCGCGGCGGCATCGACGAGGTTGGCGTTTCCGACCCGGTCGACCGACGACGGCGATACGCGTCCCGGCCCAGCGAAGCCGTGGACCGCGGACACGACCGTGGTGGCCCCTCTCACAGCTCGATTCAGGCTCGCCCTGTCTCGGACGTCGCCCTCGACGATCTTGGATGCCACGTCGGCAAGGTGGCGGGCTCGTGTTGGGTCACGCGTGAGTACCGTCACCTCCAGCCCGCGGGCCGCCAACCGCGTCACGAGCAGAGTGCCCAGCCGTCCGCTCCCACCTGCGACGACGATCATCGCCGAGCGACCTGGTCGCGCACGGCATCGTCGACGGAGCCGGCGTTCTCGTCCACCGGCTCGAGGAAGAACCGCGCCCACTTCGCGACCCCATCCCGCACGCCAAACACGACCACGCCGCGCATCTGGTGCGATGTGCCGTCCCGTCGCGTCCCCGTCATCACCCATTCGGTCCATGCCGTGTCACCGTCGATCGCGCGTTGCGGCACTTCAGCGTGCAGGTCGGGTACGAACGCGAAGATCTGCTCCCAGTTGCGACGCACCTGCTCGCGTCCTCGGAAGCTCCGGCTCGGGTGCACGGGGGTGACATTCTCGTAATCCTCGGCGAAGCATGCCTCGATCCCGCCAACATCATGCTCGTTCGTGGCCCGCAGCAAGCGGTCAACAAGCTCCCCTGGATCACGCATCTGAACCTAGCTTTCATTCTAGTAGACTGGAATGAATATCATGACGCAGAGGCGACGAACTGTCAAGCAGAAGCGTGCGTACGATGCGAGCGGTCGCCAGGAGCGGGCGCGCCGGACCGCCGCGCTCATCGTGGAAGTGGCCGAGCGACGGTTCCTGAAAGACGGCTACGGCGCGACGATCACGGGCATCGCCGCCGAGGCGGGCGTGTCCGCCGACACGATCTACAAGACCTTCGGCGGGAAAGCCGGTCTCCTCCGCGCGATCCGCACGCGCGCCCTCGAAGGCGAACGCGCCGTGCCAGCCGAGGAAAGATCCGACGAACTACATCTGCGCGAGTCGGATCCCCGCAAGATCATCGAGGCATGGGGCGCGCTCACCGCCGAAATCGCTCCCCGCGCGTCACCGATCCTGCTCCTCGTACGCTCGGCCGCAGCGACCGATCCGGACGTCCGGGCGCTGCAGGACGAGATGGACTCAGATCGCCACCGCCGCATGACCGAGAACGCTGGTCGGCTCCGAGACGCGGGGCATCTCCGAGCCGGCATCACCGTCGCGCAAGCCGCCGATGTGCTGTGGACGTACAGCTCGCCCGAGCTGTACGAGCTGCTCGTGCTCCAGCGCGGCTGGCCATCCGATCGCTACGGCCGCTTCGTGGCCGAGGCCATGATCGCGGCGCTTCTCTGAGCTTGCGCAGGGACGGTCGTGCGTCAAGACGACGATGCGGTCGCGCGACCTACGGGAGAGATACGAGGTCGGTCCCGCGTCGCGCGCTGCTACCACAAAACAGCTCTACCAAGCCAAGAAATGCGCCTAAGTGGACGACGTTCAAACCGTCAAGCTAGGATCGAGATGCTCGTCGCAATGCTAGTCCGCGAGCCAGATCGCAGCTTACGGCAGAGGCTCGTCGGGCTTCTAGAGGCCTAGCAATTAGACAAGAATCACTCGCTCG
>JAVHVL010000516.1:0-9395 GCA_032160565.1 Pseudonocardiales bacterium
TACTTGCGCTTGCCCGGGAGTGCGAACGACTTCTTGCTCAGCTTGTTGCGCTCCTTCGTGCTGCGTCAGATCCTTCGCAATGACAGAGGTATTCCCGTGGCGCCCGGCCCTGTCGCACGCGGTTGTACGGTTCGGGTCGCGGTTCAGCCCATCGGTACCGGCTCGCAGATCACCACGGGGATCTCACGGTCGGTCCATGCCTGGTAGGACTCGAAGTCTCGGTACATCGCGACCAGCCGCGGCCACAGCTGCGCGCGCTCCTCGGCGCTCGCGGTCCGCGCCAGCATCCGGCGGCGGTTACCGCGGAACTCGACCTGCACCTCGGGGTCGGCCTGCAGGTTGCGGTACCACTGCGGGTTCGTGGGAAGCCCGCCCTGCGAGGCCACGACGACGACCCGCTCGCCGTCGGCCATGTATAACAGCGGCGCGACGCGCGGCAGCCCGCTCCGCTTGCCCGTCGTGGACAGCAGGCAGATCGGCACGCCGCTTCGCAACGCGCTGCCGACGCGCCACTTGCGGCCGAGGCGCCCGCCGCTGACGCGGTAGATCCACACGTGGAATGCCGACATCGACTTGATTATCTTCGCGGTGCTGGGTCGGTCCAGCCCGGCGGGGCGGCGCTTCGTCATGGCCAGAAGTAGAACGTGTACTACCCGCTGCGGGCAAGTCAGGGTGCCACTTCGTCGGGCGTTCGTGCGACGCTTGGTGCATGTGCCGAAACATCCGAGTCCTGCACAACTTCGAGCCAAGCGCGACGGACGAGGAGGTCCATGCGGCCGCCCTCCAATACGTGCGCAAGGTGAGCGGGACGTCCAAGCCGTCGGCGGCGAACCGGGCCGCGTTCGAGAACGCGGTCGGGCAGGTCGCGCATATCACGCAGCACCTGCTGGAGGCTCTGGTGACGCAGGCGCCGGCGCGCGACCGCGACGAGGAGGCGGCGAAGGCCCGCGCCCGTAACGAGAAGCGATTCGGCGCGGCAGCTGCAGCAGGCTGAGGTCGGGCCGCCGCTGGCTCAGGTCAGCCCGGTGGGGCTACCCCAGCGGTTGGCCGTCAGCTGCCATGACGGGGTGTCGTCCAAGGACTGCATGGCTTCGTAGCTACGGACGTAGCCGGTCTTGCTGATCCGCCAGGCGCCGTCATCGCAGCGCCGGTACGCGTCCTCGTAGAACGCCGCGCCGGTGAGCAGCACGCGGTGCTCGGTGATGATGACCTTGTCGTCGAGGTACCACGAGCCGGTTGCGGTGTCGGCGTCGACAGAGATCTCCGGATGGTGGCAGTGGTGCACGGTGATGATGCCCGGGCCCAGCGAGTTGGTCATGAAGGTGACGACGGCCTCGCGCCCCGCGAAGCTCAGGTTTGCTCCGTAGTCAGCGGTCACATCCGCCGTCAGGGTGTCCGCGAAGTCGTCCCACAATTTGAGATCCAGCGTGCGAAGGTAGCGGTACTTCAGCTGCCGCAGCTGTTCGATCGTCGCGAGGTCCACCGCTGGACTGTAGCCGAAAAAGAGAACCTGTTCTCGTACAGGTCAGGCCCGGCCGTAGACCGGCACAGCCGCACCGGAGACCAGCCGTGCCGCCGGTGAGGCGAGGAAGAGGTAGACCGCGGTGACATCGTCTATCTTGGGCCACCGGTCGTGGTCGGCGGCGGGCATTGCCGCTCGGTTGGCCGGCGTGTCCATGATGCTCGGGATGACGGCGTTGACGGTGATGTCCGTGCCGTGCACCTCCTGGGCAGCCATCTCCACCAGGTGCAGCACACCGCGCTTGCTCACCGAGTACGCGAACCCGGTCCCCGCCGTCACCAACGCCGCGCGGCTGGCGGTGTGCACGAGCCGCCCCTCGCCGGCCTCGCTCATCCGCCGCAGCGCGTGCTTGGTGATCAGCGCGGCGCTGATCAGGTTCAGCTGAAGCTGGGCGGTGAGCTCCGCGGGATCGAGCGCCGTGAACGCGGACGCCCCCGCGAAGCCGCCGACGACGTTGGCGACCGCCCACGGCGGGGGATTGGCGTCGAAGGCGGCCGCGAGCCTGGCGTCGTCGAGCACGTCGACCGCCAGGTAGTCGACGCCGCCCTGCCGACGCTCCGCCGTCGGCACCGCGCGGTCGAATCCGGTGACGGCCGCGCCGGCCGCCGCGAATGCCGCGATGAGCCCGCTGCCCAGCGCACCGCAGGCGCCGACCACCACGACCCGTCGACCCGTGTACTCCGCCATGGCCTCTCCCTTCTCGTGCCGTCGCACACGCTACTGACGGCGGCGATCTCCGCCGCGAGCGCCGCCGGCGTGCCAGGGTGAGGTCATGGAGCCGGCAGCGCTTATCTGCGAGTACGCCGAGCGCTTCGCCGCGCTCGGCACAGATCAACATCAGGTGGGGTCACCGCTCGGCGCGTGGCTGGCATTGGCGTTGGCTGCGACCGCCGCGCAGGGAGCGCTGCGCGAGGAGATCAGCCACGCGTTGGGCACCGACGTCGAGTCCGCTCAACGCCTGGTTGCCGAACTGCTCGACAGCCCACATCCCGCCGTGGCTATGGCGCTTGCGGCGTGGGCGATGCCCGGACTGCCGGGTCTCGATCCGTGGCGTTCGACGTTGCCGGCACGGGTGACCACGGGTGCGGTGCCGACCCGCGAACAGGCCGATGCCTGGGCCCGCGAGCAGACGCTGGGGATGATCGACACCTTCCCCATCGACGTGCGCGACACGGTGATCGTGCTCGCCTCCGCGTTGGCCACCCGCGTTACGTGGCTTCACGAATTCGATGTCGTCGACAGCGCGCAGCTGCGCGGGCCGTGGAGCGAAGAGCTCAACCAGGTGCTGCATTCGCCACGGCACGGCGACGCCCCCACCGGCCATGACTGCTTCATCGTCGCGACGCAGCGCGCCGGCAACGTTGCCGTGCACAGCGCGCTGGCCGACGACGATCTGGAGGTCACGTCGGTGATCGCCGGCGCGCAGGTACCGCGCGCCGACGTGCTGGCGGTTGCGCACCAGATCGCGACGGCACGCGCCACCTCTGGTGTGCCCCCGCTCTCCCTGTTCGACCTTCCGCTCGGTGACACCGCGCTGTGGACGATCACCGAACACCAAGCCGCCGCGGGCGGCGAGCATGCCGAGGCGATCCTGCCCGCATGGCATGCAGGTAGCCGTCACGATCTGCTCGACGTGCCCGCGCTGGCGTTCGGCGCTGCCGGGCAGGCGCTCTGCCGCAGTGCCGGCATACCTGGACAGGTCCGGGCGGCGCAGAGCGCCGTCGCCACCTACTCGCGACGGGGGTTTGAGGCGGCCGCCGTCACCGGACTGGCGATTGCGTTGAGCTACCGGGCTCCTCCGCCGCCCGGGCCGTACCGCACCGCCACCCTGCGCTTCGCCCACCCGTACGCGGTTGTCGCCGCGACGCGAGCACCGCACAGCGACCCGTGGTGCGGTGTCCCAGTCTTCGCGGCGTGGATCACCCGGCCCGACGACGCGACCGCCGACAACTAGCAGCAGCAACTCGCCAACTCGGTCGCTGCCCCCGCAGGGGAGCTATCCCAACCACTCCCGCAACCGCTCATACACCGCCGGATCACCGAGCAAGTGAAAGTGATGCCGCCGCCCGACATGAAACGACCGATCCGCCTCGAACGGAATCCGCCGCGTCGGCCCCACGCCATGCGCGCTGCCGTGCTGCACCAGCAGGTCGTGCGCAAGCGGCCCGCGTGGCTTGCGGGACAGCGTCGCCGACACCACCGAGTACGTCACGCCGGGCAGCAGGCTCGCCGGAGTACACCGGTCGTCCAGGCAGAGGTCGGGGTCGAAGCCGGCCCAGTCCGCCTCGACGACCGCTCCGTAGCGCAGGTCCTTGATGCCGACGCTGCGCCGGTTGAGCCACGTGGCGAGCGGGCGCGTCTCAGGCACGCGCGCCATGGCGTGCGTCCCCTTGGTGACGAGCCGCTCCAACGGCGCACCGAGGTGCGGCGTGCCGAGCCCGACTACGTGCCGCAGCGAGCCGGCCCAGGAGTGTCCGAGCTCCACGGCCTGGTGACCGGCGCTGCGCGCCACGAGGCCGCCCATGGAATGCCCGATCAGCGCCACGTCGGTGACCGGCACCGGCCACGTAGCGAGCATCCCCTCCAGCAGCTCGGCGAGCTCGCGGCCGTTCGCGGAGACGTGCAGCCCGCTGTTGAACGTGACGTACAGCGGCGTCCACCCGCTCGCGTCGCGCAGCAGCGACCCGTACGTGACCGAGGCGTCGCCCCAGGTCTTCTCCGCACCGAGCCACCAGGACAGGTCGGTCTCGCACAGGCCGTGGACGAACACCGCCACGCGACCCGTCGCCGCGCCTGGAATATCGTGCGCGACGTTGGAGGGGATTCGGCGCAGCCGCCCCTCGTGGGTGCGCATGCGCATGACCGGGGCGAGCACGGGGCGCTGCTCGGCGAGGCGATCGCCCCAGAAGCCGTTCAGCGCACCGAGTGCGAACCTGCCGCGCGGGGCGTCGTGGGCGGACGGGGCGGCGGGGTGCACGAACTGCGCCGCGCCGAATCCGATCACCGGCGGGAGGACGCGCACGCCGAGGCGGGTGGAGGTGTATGCGATCGCCGAGACGCCGTCATGCAGCAGTCGAGCCGGCGCGGCCGCGTCCCCGAGCATCCGGAACAACCGCCCGGCGAGGGCCTGGTGGATACCCTGCGCCGCATCGGCGACCTCACCGAGTGCCGTGCCGAGCAGGGCACCGGTGGCACGCATCTCGTCACCGCGCATCTCATCGCCCTCCGTCGCACCGGATCTTGCCGACACTAACGCCGAACCGGCGAACACCGGCCCCCCACGCCGGGGTGGCAAGCTGGAAGCAGCGACCGACCGCGCCCGCCCCGTGTCCGAAAGGCAGTCCAGCGATGACCCTCCCCGCCGGCACTCCGAGCGAACTGTTCATCGACGGCAAGTGGAGTGGCGGATCAGGCGGGAGCTTCGCGGTGCTGAACCCGTCGACGGGGGCGGCGGTCTGCGAGGTGCCCCGAGCGGGGTTGGACGATCTCGACCGCGCGCTCGCTGCCGCGGCGAGCGCGCAGCCAGACTGGGCAGCCACAGCGCCGCGCGAGCGGAGCGAGGTGCTGCGCAAGGCGTTCGAGGCGATGATCTCCCGCCGCGAGGAGATCGCGTACCTGATGTCGCTGGAGATGGGCAAGTCGCTTACCGACGCGCGCGGTGAGGTGACCTATGCGGCGGAGTTCTTCCGGTGGTTCGCCGAGGAGGCGGTGCGGGTCGGCGGCGAGTTGCGGATGGCACCGTCCGGCGCGAATCGCATCCTCACCTTCCGCAAGCCGGTCGGCGTGGCGTTGTTGCTGACGCCGTGGAACTTCCCGGCGGCAATGGCTAC
The DNA here is from genome assembly GCA_032160565.1 of Pseudonocardiales bacterium. Lineage (GTDB taxonomy): Bacteria > Actinomycetota > Actinomycetes > Mycobacteriales > Jatrophihabitantaceae > RYN-117. The sequence goes on from JAVHVL010000516.1 coordinate 5,353, forward strand.
CCGCAAGATCGGCCCGGCACTGGCGGCCGGGTGCACGGTGGTGTTGAAGCCGGCGGAGGACACCCCGCTGACGGCCTTGCTGCTCGCACAGATCCTGACCGATGCAGGCGCACCGGCCGGCACCGTCAACGTCTTGACCACCGACCGCCCGGGCGAACTGGTCGAGGCCGCGCTCGCGGACGGCCGGGTGCGCAAGCTGTCGTTCACCGGCTCCACGGGGGTCGGGCGCACCCTGCTCAAGCAGGCGGCCGACCGGATCGTCAACACGACATTGGAGCTGGGCGGCAACGACCCGTTCCTGGTGCTGGACGACGCGGATCTCGACGCGGCCGTCGACGGCGCCATGCTCGCGAAGATGCGCAACGGCGGGCAGGCCTGCACCGCCGCGAATCGGTTCCTGGTGCAGGAGTCGGTCGCGGAGGAGTTCGCGGCCAGGCTCGCGCGTCGGATGGGGCAGCTGCGGATGGGCGCCGGTACGGAGGAGCGGACCGAGCTCGGCCCGATGGTCAACGCCCGCGCCGTCGAGGGCATCGCCGACAAGGTCGAGCGCACGGTGGCGGCCGGCGCCCGGGCGGTGCTCGGTGGCCGGCGCACCGACGGCGCCGGGTTCTTCTACCCCGCCACGGTGCTCACCGATGTGCCGCGCGACTCCGCGGTCGCCACCGAGGAGGTGTTCGGGCCGGTCGCGCCGATCATCACCGTGCGCGACGACGACGACGCGCTGGCGATTGTCAACGCCGGCGAGATGGGGCTCACCGGCTACGTCTACACCGGCGACCTGGGCCGCGGGCTGCGCATCTGCGAGCGCCTCGAGGTCGGCATGGTCGGCCTGAACCGTGGGCTGGTGTCCGACCCGGCGGCACCGTTCGGCGGCGTCAAGCAATCCGGCCTCGGCCGCGAGGGCGGCCACGAAGGCATCGACGCCTACCTCGAAACCACCTACGTCGCCACCAACTGGTAATCGCCCAGCGCCGCACGGCGGGCGGTGAGTCCGACGACGAGCGGCCACGAGGTCTGGATGGCCGAACTGGCCCGCTCGGCCAGCCCCAGCCAGCCCATGTCCCGCGTCTCGGCCACCAGCCAGATCAGAAGCACCACGAACGCGACGGTGGCCAGCGCCGAACCCCGGGGGCTCAGCACCCCACCGCCGGACCACTCCCGCACCGTGGCGAAGGCGGGCCACACCGCGATGGCGACGGCGCCGACCGCCGTGAAGGCCAGATGCTGACTGGTCGAGCCGTGCGCCGGCTCCGGACTCGCGGCTACGCCGAACGCGGCGAGCCCGGCGATCACCAGGCCGAGCCGCGCGGACGGGCGCAGGACGCTCATGCCGGCAGCGGTGAGGAGGTGGCAGCAGCCGACCGCGACGAGCGCACACGTCATGATCCAGCGGTGGGTGCCGCCGTGGCCGGCGAGGACGCTGACCGTCTGCCGCACCGGGCTGTAGTCGGCGGGTTGCACCGCGCCGGCGATCGTCCAGCCTGTGACGAGCAGCAGGGGCGACAGCGCCGCCGACACGAGGGCCCACTGCGCTACCCCCGCTGACGAGGCGCCTGCACCGGAGCGCATCCGCCGTACCAGGGCGGCGAGCTGCGCGGACGAGATTCCCCGGATCCAGACCTGCTGGCCCTCGCTGCTGGTTCTGGCGCAAGCTGTCATGGCGGCGTCTCCCTGGCGCGTTCGGAACCCGTGCACGGCGAGGTATCCCGATGCGGCAGGGACTGTCTCCAGCCGCGGTCGGATAAATGTGCCAACATCCGGCCCGTCGTCCATTGTTCCCCGGGCTACCGACAATCAGCCACGGACAAATGCCGCCGGTTGCGCGGTCAGGTCGCCCGCTGGACCGTGGCGCCAGTGCGGACGGCGAGCGGGATCTCTGCAACGGCATCGACCACCTCGAGCAGCCGGTCGATCTCCTCGGCCGCGGCGGGGGAGTCGACGTCGAGGGAGTAGCTGATCCCGGTCGACGCCCAGGTTCCTTCATCGAAGCCGCCGGACGCGGCCACCCGGACGCCGTCGATGGCGACGCCCAGCGCGCGGGCCTCACGGTAGGTGTCGTTGAGGACGCAGCCGGCCACCGCGAGGTGCAGCAGATGCGCGCCGGTGAAGCTGGCGTCGACGCTCACGCCCTCGCTCGTCCACCGATGGGGAAAGTGCACCGCCTGCTCGTCGGCGACCCGGAACGAACCCGCGCCAACGACGACCTCGTACTGATCACCCATGACGGTCGCCTCCTTCGGCCAGTGTTGCGCTGATCCGCCGGGCACCGGAGACGAGCGCCGGAGCAAAGCGCTGCCCCGGGTTTCGCCCGAGCCGCTCGATGGGTCCGGAGATGGAAATGGCGGCCACCAGCTCGCCGTCCGAGGTCCGGACCGGCGCCGACACCGAAGCGACCCCCGCCTCCCGCTGCCCGACCGACTGCGCCCAGCCGCGGCGTCGCACCTCGGCGAGCGAGCGCGCCGTGAACTCCGATTGCGCCAGGACGTCGGTCAGCGAGCCGGGGTCCGACCATGCACAGAGCACCTGCGCGCCGGAGCCGGCAGTGAGCGGCAGTCGCGAGCCGACGGGCACCGTCGTGCGCAGCCCGGTGGCGCGCTCGGCGGCGGCGACGCATACCCGGTCGTTGCCGTCACGGCGATACAGCTGCGCGCTCTCGCCGCACTCATCGCGCACCCAGGCCAGCACCGGCTGTGCCGCGGCCACGAGCGGATCGGGCAGCGCGGCGGCGAGTTCCCCCAACCGCGCGCCGACCACGAAGCGCCCCTCCACGTCACGGGCCAGCAGGCGGTGCACCTCCAGCGCGACCGCGAGCCGGTGCGCTGTGGCGCGCGGCAGCTCGGTCGCCTCGACGAGCTCGGCCAGCGTCCGCGGCGCCTGTGCCGTGGCCGCCAGGATGGCTACCGTCTTGTCGACGACACCGATTCCGCTGTGCGGGCGCGCGCTGCTATCGTGTCCCATACAGCGATACTATGGTCTCATATTGTGAGATTGCAAGCGAGAGAAGGCGCAATGGGCAAGACACTCGCCGAGAAGCTCTGGGACAGCCACGTCGTGCGCAGCGCGGCCGGTGAGCCGGACCTGCTGTTCATCGACATGCACCTCATCCACGAGGTCACCAGCCCGCAGGCGTTCGACGGCCTGCGGGAGGCGGGGCGGCCGGTGCACCGGCCGGACCTCACGCTCGCGACGGAGGACCACAACGTCCCGACGCAGGACATCTTCGCGCCGATCGCCGATCCGGTCAGCCGCACCCAGGTCGAGACGCTGCGCGAGAACTGCGCCGAGTTCGGCGTGCGCCTCTACCCGATGGGGGACGCCGAGCAGGGCATCGTGCACGTCATCGGGCCGCAGCTCGGGATCACCCAGCCAGGCATGACGATCGTCTGCGGCGACTCGCACACGTCCACGCACGGCGCGTTCGGCGCGCTCGCATTCGGCATCGGCACCAGCCAGGTGGAGCACGTCCTCGCCACGCAGACGTTGCCGATGGACCGGCCGAAGACGATGGCCGTGACGGTCGACGGCGACCTGCCTGCCGGCGTCACCGCGAAGGACGTCATCCTCGCGGTCATCGCGAAGACCGGCACGGGTGGCGGCCAGGGCTACATGGTCGAGTACCGCGGCAGCGTCTTCGAGCAGATGTCCATGGAGGGCCGCATGACGGTCTGCAACATGAGCATCGAGTGGGGCGCCAAGGCAGGCATGATCGCGCCCGACGAGACGACGTACGCCTACCTCGCCGGACGCGACCACGCCCCCGCGGGCGCTGACTGGGACGTCGCCGTCGCCGCCTGGGACGCGCTGCGCACCGACGAGGACGCGACGTACGACCAGGAGGTCTTCCTCGACGCCGCCGCCGTCACGCCGTTCGTCACCTGGGGGACCAACCCCGGGCAGGGCGTCGCGCTCGGCGCCGGCGGGCAGCGCCGACGGGTCGGGCACGACGGCACCCAGCGCGACCCCCTGCCCGGGGTTGGTCCCCCAGGTGACGAACGGCGTGACGGCGCTCGCGTCGAGGAAGACCTCCTTGTCGTAGGTCGCGT
>JAVHVL010000546.1:0-3558 GCA_032160565.1 Pseudonocardiales bacterium
GGTGCAGAACTGGACGCGCGGAAAGATCACCCCCGGGACGCCCGAGCTCCGCGCCTGGGCGATGATCACAGGGGTGTCGTTCGAGTGGCTCCGCGACGGGCTAGTGCCGGTGGATCTGCTCGAGGAGTACGGGACCGGGCTCACGCCGGCGCCCGCGAGCCGGGCGAGTGTGCGCCGCCAGGGACTCGAACCCCGAACCCGCTGATTAAGAGTCAGCTGCTCTGCCAGTTGAGCTAGCGGCGCCTTACAAACCACCGGCCCACCGGAGTGGGCCGAGCATGAACTTTAGCATGGCGCGCGCCGGGCGCCGGGCCGGTAGTCGGGCCCCTGGCGGCGCACGACCGCCCCCCGAAGCAGCGAACCGCCGCCCCGGAGCAGCGGTCCGGGCCGGGCTGGATGCACGGAATCCGTACGTTTGGACGAGTTGGCGAGGCGCCCTCCGGCGTCTGATGGGGTGATGACGGGGGTCTACTGCGCCGACATCGACCTCAGCTGGGCCTTCGAGGTTCCACAGGAATGCCCGGCCCGCCACGAGAAGGACCTGCAGCCCGTGTTCGACGGTGAACAGACCGCGTTCCGCTGCCCGGCGTGCTGGAGCTGCTGGCACGTCGAGCCGGGCTGGGTCCTGGCCGTGGACGCCGGCCTCTGCGCTGCCCTGCCCCCGGCCCCGGGCCGCCTCAGTCGCGAGGCGGAGCCCGGCTGAGAGCCACGCGGCGAAGGGACGGGGGCAGTGCGCATCGGGCTGATCACCCCACCGTGGGTACCGATTCCCCCGCCGGCGTACGGCGGCACCGAGGTGATGATCGACGACCTGGCTCGCGCCCTGCAGGCCCGTGGCCATCACGTCCCGCTGTTACCATCGGGGGAATCCACCTGCCCGGTGACCCGGGCGACCTGTTCGAGTACCCCCCGAGCCCATGGGGACGAGCCCCGAGGAGGCCGCCCACGTACTCGCTGCCTACGAGGCCCTCACCGATGTCGACGTCATCCCGCGCGTCGCGCCAACGGCATACCCACCGCAGCCGTCATCCACCACGGCATCGACTTGGACATCTACCGTCCGGGCTCGGGTAGCGGCGGCCACCTGGTGTTTCTCGGGCGGATGTCGCCCGACAAAGGCGCACATCGCGCCGTGCGGGTAGCGCGGGAGTCCGGCCACCGGCTGATGCTGGCCGTCAAGATGCGCGAGGCTGCCGAACGCGCGTACTTCGACGACGTCGTCCGGCCGCTGCTGGGGTTCGACGACGTGCTGTCCGTCGAGCCGCCGATCGAGGAGCGCCTTGCGATGCTGGGCGGCGCCATCGCGCTGATCAATCCGATCGGCTGGCCGGAGCCCTTCGGCCTGGTGATGGTCGAGGCGCTGGCCTCGGTGACGCCGGTGCTCGCCTTCCCGAACGGCGCCGCGCCGGAGATCGTCGAGCACGGGCCACCGGCTTCCTCTCCCATGACGAGGGGCACATGATCTCGAGGGTGGGGCGGCTGCACGAGATCCGCCGCGGGGCGTGCCGTCGCGCCGCGCAACTGCGCTTCTCCAGCTTCGGGCCTTTGGTAGGGCCGCGATCCTTGGGGTGAGTGACGGGACTCGAACCCGCGACATCCGCGACCACAACGCGGCGCTCTACCAGCTGAGCTACACCCACCATGCCGGCGCCCTGAGGCACCGAGGCCGGGTCAGTCTACCTGCTCGCCGCCGATGCCCAGAACGGCATTCGCGGCGGCCTGCGCCTCCTGCTGCGACGGGCCGGGCGGCGGAACGAACAGCGTGCTGCGGTAGTACGCGAGCTCCTGCACGCTCTCCCTGATGTCGGCGAGCGCGCGGTGCGCCAGCCCCTTCGCCGGTTGGGACTGATAGACCCGCGGGTACCAGCGCTTCGCCAGCTCCTTGATCGAGGAGACGTCGATCATCCGGTAGTGCAGGTGCTCGTCGAGGGTGGGCATGTCCCGGGCGAGGAAGCCGCGGTCCGTCGCGATGGAATTGCCGCAAAGCGGCGTCGACTTAGCCTCGGGCACGTGCGACTTGATGTAGCCGAGCACCAGCTGCTCGGCCTCGCCGAGGGTGACTGTCGACGCGCGTACCAGTTCGGTCAGGCCGGAGGACGCGTGCATCTCGCGGACGAACGGCACCATCGTGTCCAGCACGTCGTCGTGCGTGTGGATGATGACGTCCACGCCCTCGTCGAGCAGGTTGAGGTCCGCGTCGGTCACGAGCGCCGCGACCTCGATCAGCGCGTCGCGCCGCAGGTCGAGTCCGGTCATCTCGCAGTCGATCCACACCAGCCGGTCCGTCACGAGAGCTGAGGCTATACGGACTCGCTACGGTGAGCTGAGGACCATCATCCGGAGGTGCGCATGCCATCCGACCTGCTCAGCCAGGACGCGATCGACGCACGCCTCGCGGAGCTGCACCCGAGCTGGACGGGGACGACGGAAAAGCTGACCCGCTCGATCGAGTTCGCCGACTTCCCGACGGCCGTCGAGTTCATCAACCGGCTCGCGCCGCGCTGCGAAGAGCTCGACCACCACCCCGATCTCGCGCTGCGGTGGCGCTGGGTGGATATCGAGCTGTCGACGCACAGCGCTGGAGGCGTCACCGGCCTTGACATGCAGCTTGCCGAGATCGTCGATGAGACCGCCGCCGGGCTGCCACAGGCCGGCTGAGTCAGGCCGCCCGACTCGCGCGGGCAGGGTCAGCCGCTGGAGCTGTGCCACACACCCATCCCCAGCGCCACCAGTCGCAGCTGCCGCTCGGCGCGATGCAGGATGGCCTGCTCGTCCTCGACGTGCCGCTTGTCCACCTCGAGCAGCGCCATGACGGTGTTCAGCATGGTCGACACCATCAGATCGGCCGTCATCTCCAGATCGTCCGAGGTCCAGTCCGCGCCGGCCGTGAGCCGGGCGAGGTCCACGGTGAGTTCGCTGGTGAACAGTCGTAACTCCGTGTCGATGGCCCGGCGCACCGCACCCACTCCGCCGTAGCGCTCCCGGCTGAGGAAGCGGAACTGTGCCGGGTGGGTCCGTACCTGGTTGCCGAGGATAGCGACGCTGTCCTTGATGATGTCGCCGTGCGCCGCTCGGCCGCGCCGGGCGTCGCGGATCATCTGCCGCAGCGGGCGCATACTCTCGTCGACGAGCTCCACGCCGAGCGCATCCATCGACTCGAAGTGCCGGTAGAACGCCGTCGGCACGATGCCCGCAGCGCGGGCGACCTCGCGCAGCGACAGGCTGGCCAGGCTGCGGTTGCTGATCATCGTCAGGGTGACGTCGAGCAGGTTCTGGCGGGTGCGCTCCTTTCGTTCGGCTCGGCTACGGACCTCGGTCACGGCAAGCAGAGTACGCCCGTTCACCGCTTGATCGTCGATCGTGACGTGCGGCACGCGACGCACGTCCTTTGTTGACATGGCTCCCTGCCTCTCGCTTCACTATTGAGTGTACGAGCGTTCACTGAACGCCCACCAGTACGGAAGGAGGCACCGATGACCGCCATCGCCTCGACCGATCCGGCATCCGTCGCCCCGACGAAGCCGGCGCCTGTCGCCCCGACGAAGCCGGCGCCTGTCG
>JAVHVL010000589.1:0-3179 GCA_032160565.1 Pseudonocardiales bacterium
ATCAGCGCGCGCGCAACCGCGGTGCCCATGAAGCCGGCGCCGACGACGAGCACCGGCTCGATTTCGCGCAAGACGTCGGCTGGCGTGAGCACACCCTCCACCGCGGCCCTCCCGTCAACCAAACGGCTCGGCCGGTACTGTAACGCCTCCTGATCCCCACGTTCGGGAAGATCAGGATTTCGGGTGAATGACGTCCGCGGGGCGGACGAGCCTCCGGCCCGCTTTCCGACGAACGTGCGCCGGAGCCCGCGCCAGCGAAGGCTCTGAATACGCTTCTAGGCTGAGCCCCATGACCCTGTTCGAGCCGGCCGAGCCGGAGCGCCGCGCCGAGGCATTCGACCCGGCCGCGCCACTGGCCGCGCGGATGCGCCCGCGCACCCTCGACGAGGTCGTCGGGCAGGAGCACCTGCTGGCGCCCGGATCGCCGCTGCGCCGCCTCGTCGAGGGCGACGCCCCCATCTCGCTCATCCTCTTCGGCCCGCCCGGGACGGGTAAGACCACCCTGGCGCTCATCGTCTCCTCGGCGACCAACCGCCGGTTCGTGCAGCTGTCAGCGCTGAACGCCGGCGTGAAGGACGTCCGCGCGGTGATCGAGCAGGCGCGCACCGAACTCGGGCGCACCGGCCGGCAGACCGTGCTGTTCATCGACGAGATCCACCGCTTCTCCAAGACCCAACAGGACTCGCTGCTCGGCGCGGTCGAGGCGAGGCACGTCACCCTTGTTGCCGCGACGACGGAGAACCCGTTCTTCTCGATCGTCTCGCCGCTGCTGTCGCGCAGCCTGCTGCTCAACCTGCAGCCGCTCACCGACGTCGCGGTCGATGAGCTCGTCGACCGTGCACTCACCGACGAACGCGGGCTGGGCGGTGCGGTCACGCTGGATGACGACGCCCGCGCACACCTGCTGCGTATGTCCGGCGGGGATGCCCGGCGCGCGCTGACCGCGGTGGAAGCCGCCGCGGGCACCGTCGTCGCGGAAGGACGGACGGCCATCGACCTGCCGACACTGGAGCAGGCCGTCGACACCGCAGCGGTTCGGTATGACCGCGACGGCGACCAGCACTACGACGTCATCAGCGCCTTCATCAAGTCGATCCGCGGCTCCGACGCCGACGCCGCGCTGCACTACCTCGCGCGGATGATCGAGGCGGGGGAGGATCCGCGGTTCATCGCCCGCCGGCTCGTCGTCCACGCCAGCGAGGACATCGGGCTGGCCGACCCGACCGCGCTGCTCGCCGCCGCTGCCGCCGCCCAGGCGGTGCAGCTGATCGGCATGCCGGAGGCGCGGATCAACCTCGCCCAGGCGACGATCCACCTTGCGCTGGCGCCGAAGTCCAACGCGGTAGTCGCCGCAATCGATGCCGCACTCGCCGACGTTCGCGCCGGCCAGGCCGGCTCCGTGCCGCCAGCCCTGCGCGACGGGCACTACCCCGGTGCGGCGAAGCTCGGTCACGCGCAGCGCTATCGCTACCCCCACGATGCCGCCGAAGGGGTGGTGGGGCAGCAGTACCCGCCGGACGAGCTGGTCGGCCGCGACTACTACCACCCGCAGTCGCGCGGGGCCGAGCGCCACCTCACGGAGCGGCTGGCGAGGCTGCGCGCCGTCATCCGAGGCATCGATCGGGCCGCCGAGACGCCGGAGCGCGAGAAGTGACCCGATAGGGTCGACGGGTTCGCATCCCGCCATATCCACACGCTAACGAGGAGGCACCGGGTGTCCGGAGGGGCTATTGCCGCGCTCATCGCCGCGGGCGCGTTCGTCCTGCTCGTCCTGCTGCTCGCCATCCCGCTGCTGAAGCTGGGGCGGACGCTGGACGAGGCGACCCTGGCCATCCGCAAGACCCACGAGGGCGCGGCGCCGTTGTTCGTCGACGCGCAGACGACGATCACCCAGGTGAACTCGCAGCTCGACCAGGTCGAGGGGATCGCGCGCAACGTCAACTCGATGACCACGAACGTCGCGGCGATGACCTCGCTCGTGTCCAGCACGCTGGGCAGCCCGATCATCAAGGCCGCCGCATTCACCTACGGCGTGCGCAAGACGGTCAGTGACCGGCGCGACGCCGACGCCGTCCGCGCCGCCCGACGCAAGCACCGCGCCGCAGGCAAGGACCGCGGCTGATGCGCCGGCTGTTCTGGCTGGCGATGGGCATCACGATCGGTGCCCTCGTCGTGCGCAAGATGTCGAAGGCGGCGGCCAGGCTCACCCCGAGCAGCATCGCGCAGAGCGTCGCCGCCGGGCTCGCGGACCTCGCCGACTCGATCCGCGGCTTCACCGCTGACGTGCGCGAGGCGATGGCCGATCGCGAGCTCGAACTGCGTGAGGGCACCGGCCTCGACGGTCAGCTGGGCAAGATCGAGCAGTGAGGATCAGCTAGATGCGGACCGCGGAGATCAGGCAGCGGTTCCTCGGCCACTTCGAGGCCAACGGACACCACGTCGTACCCAGCGCACCGCTGCCGTTCGACGATCCGAACCTGCTGTTCGTGAACGCCGGCATGGTGCAGTTCGTGCCGTACTTCGTCGGGCAGCAGGCTGCGCCGTGGCCGCGTGCCACGAGCATCCAGAAGTGCATCCGCACGCTGGACATCGACGAGGTCGGCAAGACCACCCGGCACGGCACGTTCTTCCAGATGAACGGCAACTTCAGCTTCGGCGACTACTTCAAGGACGTGGCGATCCAGCTCGCCTGGGACCTGTCGACGAAGCCGATCGCGGACGGCGGGTTCGGCCTGGACGGCGAGCGCATCTGGGCCACCGTCTACCTCGACGACGACGAGGCGATCGACATCTGGCACCGTCAGATCGGCCTGCCGTTGGAGCGGATCGTGCGCCGCGGCATGGACGACAACTTCTGGTCGATGGGGATCCCGGGGCCGTGCGGGCCGTGCAGCGAGCTCTACTACGACCGCGGCCCGGACTACGGCAAGGAGGGCGGTCCCGAGGTCGACGAGGATCGCTACATGGAGTTCTGGAACCTCGTGTTCATGCAGAACGAGCGCGGAGCGACGAACGGCCCTAACCCGAAGGAGGACTTTCCGGTCCTCGGCGAACTGCCGAACAAGAACATCGACACCGGCATGGGCCTGGAGCGGATCGCGTCGATCCTGCAGGGCGTCGACAATCTGTACGAGATCGACGAGGTCAAGCCGATCCTGGACCGGGCGGCGCAGCTCACC
>JAVHVL010000599.1:0-9203 GCA_032160565.1 Pseudonocardiales bacterium
GAGGTCGGCCTGCTGCCAGCCGCCCGGGCGGCCGAAGCCACGCCCGCGGCCGTGATGTCCGTGCATTCTCATTGCTTGCTCCTCGTTGTCTATTGCACTGATTACAGTGTTACACCTCGCGAGGGCAGACGTCGACACCGATCCAGAACGGGTGGAAATCAGCGGAAGACGGCGAGCCAGATGGCCACGTAATGGCAGCTGGCCGCGATCAGCGTGCACAGGTGGAAGACCTCGTGGAAGCCGAACACACCGGGCAGCGGGTTCGGCCGCTTGAGGCCGTAGACGATTCCGCCGATCGTGTAGACGATCCCGCCGACCGCGATCAGCACCAGCGCGGCGACGCCGGCGTTGCGCAGCAGTTGCGGCAGGACGAACACGGCCACCCACCCCAGCGCGATGTAGCAGGGCACCGACAGCCAGCGCGGCGCGCTCGGCCACGCGGACTGCAGCACCACGCCGAAGACGGCGCCGGTCCAGACGGCGACGAGAACCAGCACGGCAGACGATCTGGGCAGGGTGAGCGCCGCGATCGGGGTGTACGTGCCGGCGATGAAGACGAAGATCATGGAGTGGTCGAGGCGCTTCATCAGCGCGTGGCCGCGCGGCCCCCAGTTGATCCGGTGATACAGCGCGGACGTGCCGAACAGCAGGGTGACGGTGGCGGCATAGACGCTCGTGGTTGCGCCGGCCGGACCGCCACGCAGCGCCGCTGCCACGGCGACGAGCACCGCACCGGATGCGATCGATACGGCTGCGGCGTAGGCGTGCAGCCAGCCGCGCAGGCGGGGCTTCAGCTCGGCGACGACGGTCGCGAGTGCGGCCGCCGCGCCGAGTTCGGTGCGCTCCGAAGCCGACATGCCCCGAGGTTACCCGAGCGTAGGTTTCCGGACCCGATCAATCCGGGTCCGAGCCGGCGCACCCCGCCGGACTAGGTTTGGTGTCCGTGGGCATTCGTGACGCCGTCTACTCGGTCTACGAGCGACGCCTGCGCTCCCATCTCGAGGGGCTGCCGATCCCAAGGCACGTGGCCATCATGATCGACGGCAACCGCCGCTGGGCTCGCGCCGCGGGCTTCGACGACGTCAGCCAAGGGCACGTGGTCGGCGCGCGGCACATCGCGAACCTGCTCGACTGGTGTACCGAGGCCGGCGTCGGTCACGTCACCATCTGGCTGCTGTCCACCGACAACCTGCGCCGCCCGGCCGACGAGCTGGAGCCGTTGCTGCGGATCATCGCCGGCGTCGCCGAGGAGCTGTCCGCCGACGGCAAGCGATGGCGCATGCACGCCGTCGGCGCGCTCGACCTGCTGCCGTCAGCGACCGCCGAGGCGCTCAAGGCGGCGGAGGAGCGCACGGCCGGACGGGACGGGCTGACCGTCAACGTCGCGGTCGGCTACGGCGGGCGGCGCGAGATCGCTGACGCGGTCCGCGCGCTGCTGCAGGAGCACGCGGCAGCCGGCACGTCCATCGAGGAGCTGGCCGAGGTGATCGACGTCGACCACATCGCCGAACACCTCTACACGAAGGGGCAGCCGGACCCGGACCTCGTCATCCGCACGAGCGGCGAGCAGCGGCTGTCCGGCTTCCTGCTGTGGCAGTCCGTCCACTCGGAGTTCTATTTCTGCGACGCGCTGTGGCCGGACTTCCGCAAGATCGACTTCCTGCGCGCGCTGCGCGACTACGGCACCCGCCAGCGGCGCTATGGGGGCTGATCGGTTCGGCCCCCTCGTGTCGGGGGAGTGGCTGGTGGAACATCTCGCCGAGGTCCGGGTGGTCGACGTGCGCTGGTACCTCGACGGTCGTTCCGGGCGCCAGGCGTACGAATCCGGTCACCTCCCGAGCGCGGTCTGGCTGGACACCGATCGCGATCTGTCCGCTCCGGCGAGCCCCGCGGCGGGGCGCCACCCGCTGCCGACGCCCGAGGCCTTCGCCGCCGCGCTCGGCGGTGCGGGGATCGCCGACGGCCAGCCGGTGGTGGCGTACGACGACGCCGGCGGATCCATCGCCGCCCGGCTGTGGTGGCTGCTGCACGTCCTGGGCGAGCCGGTCGCCGTGCTGGACGGTGGGCTGGCGGCGTGGCCGGGCGGGTTGACGTGCGACACCCCGCTGTTCCCGCGGGTGCAGCGTCCGTCGCGACCCTGGCCCGCCGATCGGTTCGTCGACGCCGACCGGGTCGCGTCCGGTGACGCAGTCGTGCTCGACGCCCGAACGGCCGAGCGGTACGCGCACGGCGATCCTTCGATCGATCCCCGGCCCGGGCACATCCCGGGTGCGCTCAGCGCGCCGTGGGGCGGCAACCTGGACGGGACCGGCCGGTTCCTGGACTCCGCCGCGCTGCGCGCCCGTTACGCCGCGGCGGATGGCGGCCCCGCCGTCGCGTACTGCGGCTCGGGCGTGACGGCCTGCCACGACCTGCTTGCCCTGGAGCTCGCCGGCCACACCGACACCGCGCTGTACCCGGGCTCGTGGTCGCAGTGGGGCGCCGATCCATCCCGCCCCGCCGAGACGGGCTGATCGTGGCGCGTTGGTGCTGGATATCGACATGAACTCTCCATGATTTGCGACGCAGCGCCGTCGCGCCTCACCTCTCTGCGGCTACCTGGGCCGTACCGTCCAAGACGGTGGACCGGCCAACCCGGTCCGCACGGGAGGTCCCGCACCGGTGGTTGATTCCAGCGAAGGGGACCGGACGGTTCCCGCTGGCACCTGCGGAAAGACCGCCCGGATATCCGACAGCGCGGCGAATGTGTACGCCCTGCGCCCGCGCAACTCCCACCCTCTGGAGCGTCTAGTGACCGCTGCCCGCACCCCAGCCGAACAGCCCGCCCTGCGTACGTTCGTGCTCGACACCTCCGTCCTGCTCTCCGATCCGGGGGCGCTGGGCAGATTCGCCGAACACGAGGTGGTGCTGCCGCTGGTCGTCATCAGCGAGCTGGAGGGCAAACGGCACCACCCCGAGCTCGGCTGGTTCGCGCGGCAGACGCTTCGGGTGCTCGACGAGCTGCGCATCAAGCACGGCCGCCTCGACTCGCCGGTGTCGATCGGCGACTCCGGCGGCACGCTGCACGTCGAGCTCAACCACTCGGACCTCTCCTCGCTGCCGGCCGGGTTCCGCGTCGACAGCAACGACTCACGCATCCTGGCCGTCGCGCTCAACCTCGGCGCCGAGGGGCGCGACGTCACCCTCGTCACGAAGGACATGCCGCTGCGGGTGAAGGCGGCCTCGGTGGGGCTGACCGCGGACGAGTACCGCATGCACCCCGTCGCCGACTCCACCGGATGGACCGGAATGGCGGAGCTGGACGTCTCGACGGACGCCGTCGACGCGCTGTACAACGGCGAGCCGATCGACCTCGTGGAGCGCACCGACTTCGCCGGCGTCGCGGAGCTGCCGTGCCACACCGGCCTCGTGCTGCACTCGGCGAAGGGCTCGGCGCTGGGGCGGATCACGCCGGACAAGCAGGTGAAGCTGGTGCGCGGCGACCGGGAGGCGTTCGGGCTGCACGGCCGCTCGGCGGAGCAGCGGGTGGCGCTGGACCTCCTGCTCGACCCGGACATCGGCATCGTCTCCCTCGGCGGGCGCGCCGGCACCGGCAAGTCGGCCCTCGCGCTGTGCGCCGGCCTGGAGTCGGTGCTCGAGCGCCGCGCGCACAAGCGGGTCGTGGTGTTCCGGCCGCTGTATGCGGTGGGCGGTCAGGATCTCGGTTACCTGCCCGGCAACGAGAACGAGAAGATGTCGCCCTGGGCGCAGGCGGTGTTCGACACGCTCGGCGCGCTCGTCTCCGGCGACGTGATGGACGAGGTGCTCGACCGCGGCATGCTCGAGGTGCTGCCGCTCACGCACATCCGCGGCCGCTCGCTGCACGACTCGTTCGTGATCGTCGACGAGGCGCAGTCCCTCGAGCGCAACGTGCTGCTCACGGTGCTGTCCCGCATCGGGTCGGGGTCGCGGGTGGTGCTCACCCACGACGTCGCGCAGCGCGACAACCTGAGGGTGGGGCGGCACGACGGCATCGCGGCGGTGATCGAGGCGCTGCGCGGCCACCCGCTGTTCGCGCACGTCACGCTCACCCGGTCGGAGCGCTCGCCGATCGCGGCGCTGGTGACGGAGATGCTGGAGGATCTGCCGCTGTAGCCGGGCAGTCAGGTCCAGGCGAGGCCGGCGTCCGGGGCGTCGTCGGCCAGCACCTGCCCCTCGATCAGGCCGTACGGGCGGTCGGCGGCGAAGTACACCTCGTCCTCGTTGCCCAGCCCGAACGGCTCCAGGTCGACCAGGACGTGGTGCTTGTTCGGCAGCGCCAGCCGCACCTCGCAGGTCTCGGGCACCTCGGCGAGGATCCGCTCGCCGATCGCGTAGAGGGTCTGCTGCAGCGAGTAGCTGTAGGTGCTCGCGAACGCGGTGAGCAGGGCCGCCGTGGCGCGCTCGTGCGCGGTGGCCCAGTCGACCGTGGCCCCGTTGACCGCACTGCCCCGGAACCGCCAGGACGCGCTCACCTCGGTCGCGAGCATCCGGTCGGTGGTCTCGGGCATGGTCGTGTACGGGTCGCGGGCGAAGCCCCAGAACTCGGAGTCGGTGGTGTTCAGCACGACGAGGTCCGACAGGCCGGACACGATGCTCGTGCCGAGCTCGGCGTCATGGACGACGGTGGTCGTGCGCACGTAGCGGCCGCTGCGCGCGAAGGAGTGGCCGCCGCCCGGGATCGGCTCCCACGCGTACTCCTGCACGGCCACCCGGGCGCGGGTGATCGGCTCCTGGGTGGCGACGAAGTAGTCCGCCAGCGCCAGCGCGAACGCCTCCGGCTCGACCCGGCCGAGCCGCTTCGCGAAGGCGTACACCGCATTCTTCTGCGAGTCGGTGGGGAGCACGTGCGCGTTGTCCCCGGCCAGGTGCACGGCGGCGAGGTCGCCGGACAGGCTGGTCGAGACGTTCCGGTCGCTGACGATGTCACCGCCGCCCGCGGCGGCGCCCCGCGCGACGTGCACGACGCGCACCTCTGCCTTGCCGTACCGGTTCTGTCCGAGCCGTGGCATCCGGTCAACCTCTCTGTGCGGGTAGGGCCTCGTGCAACGCGACGAACACCCGGTCCGCGCTCAGCGGCAACTCGGTGAGGCGCGCCCCGGTCGCGTCGCGGACCGCGTTGGCGAGCGCGGGCGCGACCGGGTTGAACGGCGCCTCGCTCATCGGCTTGGCACCCAGCGGGCCGAGCGGGTCGGACGTGCGCGCGAAGAGCACTTCGGTCGGCGGCACGTCGGCGAGCACCGGCAGGTGGTACTCGCGCAGGGCTCGGGTGGTCACCTGCCCGCGCTCGTCGATGTCGACGTGCTCGAACAGGGCGGCGCCGAGTGCCTGCGCGGTGGCACCCTCGACCTGCCCGCGCAGCTGCATCGGGTTCATGACCGTCCCGGCGTCCACCGCCTGCACGCTCTGCAGGATCCGGATCTCGCCGGTGTCGGGGCGTACCGCCACCCGGAAGCCGTGCACGTTGAAGGCGACGGATCGCGGTGTGCCGTCGCTGTTGCCCTCGGCCTCGAGCGGCTTGCCGGGCTCGGGTGTGTCGGCGATCAGCTGCGCGAGCGCGCGCGCCGCCCGCAGCGTCGCCATCCCCGCGACGACGGTCCCGGTCGAGCCGAACGCGCCGGTGTCGTGCCCGACACGATCGGTGTCCGACGCGACCAGCTCGATGTCGTCCGGATGCGCACCCAGCGCCGATGCCGCGAGCTGGCGGTGCACCGTAGCGGTGCCGTTGCCGAACTCGGCGCTGCCCACGTACAGGACGTAACCACCGCCGTCGCGCTGCGCGATCCGGGCGTGGGCGTGGTGCCCGCCGGGGGGCGCCGTGTTCAGCATGGACACCGCGATGCCTTGACCGAGCTGCCAGCCTGCCCCCTCCGGCGGCGCGGAGGAGTCGCGGGTGAGGGCAGCCTCGACGAGATCGAGGCACTCCGGCAGGCCGTAGCTGCGGATCTCGACGTCGTCATGTGCCGTACCGCGCAGCGCCTGCAGCGGATCGCCCGGGCGGACCACGTTGCGCCGGCGGAGCTCGATCGGGTCGAGGCGGAGGCGGCGGGCCAGCTCGTCGAGCGCGGACTCGACGGCGAACGACGACTGCGAGAGCCCGTAGCCGCGGAACGCCCCCGCCGGCACGGTGTTGGTGTACGCCGACCAGGCGTCGACCCGCTTGTTGGCGCAGCGGTAGAGCGCGAGCGACTCGCTGCAGCTGTGGAAGAGGACGCCCGCGGAGTGGTTGCCGTAGGCGCCGGTGTTCGCGACCGTGCGCAGCTGCAGCGCGGTGAGGGTGCCGTCCCGCGTCGCGCCGACCCGCACCGCGATCCGCATCGGATGCCGCGTCGAGGTGGCGGTGAATTGCTCCTCGCGGGTGAACTCCAGCTGCACCGGCCGGTGCAGCGCGAGCACGGCGAGGGCGACGACATCCTCGGTAAACAGCTCCTGCTTGCCGCCGAAGCCGCCGCCGATCCGCGTGGCGAGGACGCGGACGCGATCGCGGTCCAGCCCGAAGATCCGGCAGAGCGCGTCCCGGGTCAGGAACGGCGTCTGGCTGCTGGTGCGCAGGACCAGCCGCCCGTCCGCCATCCAGCCGACGGTGGCATGCGTCTCGAGGTGGGCGTGCTGCACGCGCTGGCTCACGAACGTCGCCTCGTACACCTCGTCAGCAGCGGCGAAGCCTGCGGTCACGTCGCCGATCTCGCTGTGCGCCTCCGCGGCGATGTTGCGCCCCGGATAGGCGATGCGGGAGCCGTGCTTGTCGGCGTGCAGCAGCGGCGCGCCGGCCCGCATCGCGTCCTGCGGATCGAGCACCGCCGGCAACACCTCGTAGTCGACGACGATCCGCCCGCACGCCTCCTCGGCGGCGGCCACGCTCTCGGCGACGACGGCCGCCACCCGCTGCCCGTGGTAGCGGACGACCCGGTCGAGGACGACCGTGTCGTCGGGATCGTCCTCGGGATTCTCGTGCCGCGCCGTGGAGTACAGGGCGTGCGGCGAGTCGGCGTGGGTGAACACGGCCACCACGCCAGGAACGGCGAGGGCGTCCGACGTGTCGATGCGACGGACCCGGGCGTGCGGGTGCGGGGAGCGGAGCAGCTTCATGTGCAGCAGCCCGGGTATCGCGACGTCGAGGGTGAAGCCGGCGGCGCCGGTGACGACGTCGAGCGCTCCCGGCGCGGCGTGCGAGCGCCCGACCGGCTCGCCGACGGGATCCCCGTCGACCCGCGTCGCCGTGCACAGCGCGTCGCGGATCGAACCGTAGCCGGTGCAGCGGCAGATGCTGCCCTTCAACGCGCGCGGCAGGTCGGCGTCGTGCGGCTCGGTGAGCGCGGCGAGGGTCATGATCAGCCCGGGCGTGCAGAAGCCGCATTGGAACGCCTGCGCGGCGAGGAACGCCTGCTGCACGGGGTGCGACCCGTCCGCTGTGAGCCCCTCGATCGTGCGGACCTCGCGGCCGGCGGCCCGCGCCGCGGGGTAGATGCAGCTGTGCACCGGCACGCCGTCGACGTGGACGGTGCACGTGCCGCAGTCGCCGGCGTCGCAGCCCTTCTTCACGCCGAACCAGCCCTCCTGACGGAGGAAGGTGCGCAGGCACTGGCCCGGCCGGGGAGCCGCGGCGACGGCCGCCCCGTTGACGGTGATCGGTGGCGCGGCGGTCATGAGCGCAGCTCGTCGAGGATCTCGGTGGCGAGGCGGTGCGTCATGGCCCGCCGCCACGCGGCGCCGCCGTGGACGTCGTCCAGGTACTGCTCGACCATTGCGTCCAGCCTGGCGAGCACCACGGCGGGCGCGGTATCCGGCGGGCAGTCCACCCGAACCGGCCGGTCCGTCGAGGCGGTCACGGTCAGGGCCACCGAGCCGTCGGGCGTCAACCGGCCGATCAGCAGGGCGGCTGACCGGCCGACCGGCGACAGCGACACCTGCCGGAACGCGGTACGGCTGCGTAGCGCGCCGGCCGGCAGCCGCACCGACCGCAGCAGCTCACCGGGCACTAGCGCGGTGCGCCCCGCGCCCACGACGAGGTCGGTCACGGGCAGCGGGCGCACCGATCCATCCGGTGCCCAGATCTCGCAGACGCCGTCGAGCGCGGCGGTCAGCGAGATCATCGGACCGGCGGGCAGGGCCAGGCAGATGTTGCCGCCCACCGTCGCGACGTTCCACACCTTGAACGACCCGAGCAGGGCGTGGCAGCACTGCGCGAACAGCTGCGACGCCGGCCAAGGGACGGGCGGCTGCCAGGCCGCGAGCTCGGCCAGCGTGCAGGTGGCGGCCACCTCCAGCCCGTCGTCCCCTGTCTCAAGGGGCGGCCACCCGAACGCGTGCAGGTCGAGCAGCCGGGTGAGCTCCGGCTGCGGCGTGGAGAACAGCCAGCTGCCGCCACCGAGCCAGGCGTCGCCGCGGCGCCAGGCCGCCTGCCGCGGATCGGCGATCGCGGTGATCGTGTCGGTGTCCACTACTCGATGTCCACTACTCGATGTCCATGCGCTACCGGCGCCCGGCGATCGTGGCGCTGGCCCGCGCGGCCGCGGCGGCCAGGCTCGCCTCGTCGGCGGTCAGCAGCTCGCCCCCCGCGACGATCGGCCGACCGCCGACGTAGGCGCGATCCAGCCGAAGGGCGCCGAGGACGAGCGTGCTGACCGGATCCGCGATGCCGGCACCGGCGAGGTCGTCGACCCGCCAGACGAGCAGGTCGGCGAGCTTGCCCACCTCCAGCGACCCGAGCTCGTCCTGCCGACCCAGGCAGCGAGCACCCTCCACCGTGGCCATCCGCAGCGCCTCGCGGGCGGTGAGCGCCAGCGGACCGCCGCGGACCCGCGCCGTCAACAGCGACTGGTGCAGCTCGTCGCCCATCCGGCCGGACTCGTTCGACGCGGCGCCGTCCACGCCGAGCCCCACCGGGACGGCGGCGTCGAGCAGTTCGCGCACGGCCGCGGCGCCGGCGCCCAGCCGGCCGTTGGACGTGGGGCAGTGCGCGACGCCGGTGCCGGTCGCGGCAAATCGCGCGATCGCGGCCGGGGAGAGGTGCACGCAGTGTGCGAGCCATACGTCCGGGCCGAGCCAGCCGAGCTCCTCGGCGTACTCCGCGGGCGTGCGGCCGTAGGTCGCTAGGCAGAACGCCTCCTCGTCGACCGTCTCGGCGAGGTGCGTGTGCAGCCGGACGCCCTTCGCCCGGGCCAGTTCCGCGGACTCGCGCATGA
>JAVHVL010000045.1:0-3062 GCA_032160565.1 Pseudonocardiales bacterium
GTCAGCGCCGTCGGCGAGCCCGGAACCGAGCCCACCCATGGTGAAGGAGGGCCGGATGACGACCTTGTTGCCGACGGTCGCAGCGAACGCCGTCGCCTCGTCGAGCGTGCGGCACACGTCCGACGCGGGCACGTCGCCGCCGGCCCGACGGACGATCTCCTTAAATTTCTGGCGATCCTCACCACGCTGGATGGCGTCGATGTCCGCGCCGATCAGCTCGACGCCGTACTTCTCCAGCACACCGGACTCGTGCAGCGCAACGGCCAGGTTGAGCGCCGTCTGCCCGCCCAGCGTCGGCAGCAGCGCATCCGGCCGCTCGACGGCGATCACCCGTTCGACGAACTCGGGGGTGAGCGGCTCGATGTAGGTGGCGTCGGCGAACTCCGGGTCGGTCATGATCGTGGCCGGATTGGAGTTGATCAGGCTGACGCGGAAACCCTCGGCCCGCAGTACGCGGCACGCCTGCGTTCCCGAGTAGTCGAACTCGCAGGCCTGCCCGATCACGATCGGCCCCGAGCCGATCACCAGGATGTGCTCGATGTCGGTGCGCCTCGGCATCAGGCGCCACCCTTCTCGATCAAATCTAGGAAGCGGTCGAACAGGTACGCCGCATCATGCGGGCCGGCCGCGGCCTCCGGGTGGTACTGAACGCTGAACGCCCTCACGTCCCGGGCGCGCAGCCCCTCGACCACGTTGTCATTCAGGCACAGGTGGCTGACCTCGACGCCGCCGAAGTCCGTCTCCGTGACCCGGTCGAGCGGAGCGTCGACGGCGAAACCGTGATTGTGCGCGGTGATCTCCACCTTGCCGGTGGCGCGGTCCTGCACGGGCTGGTTGATCCCGCGGTGGCCGTAGCCCAGCTTGTACGTGCCGAAGCCGAACGCGCGCCCCAGGACCTGGTTGCCGAAGCAGATGCCGAAGATCGGCACGTCACGCCGCAGCAGCTCGCGCACCGTGGCCACCGCGACGTCGGCCGTGGCCGGGTCGCCCGGGCCGTTCGCGAGGAACACCGCGTCCGCGCCCGTGGCGAGCACCTCGTCTGCCGTGGAACCCGATGGCAGGACGTGGGAGGTGATGCCGCGCTCGGCCATCCGCCGCGGCGTCATCGACTTGATCCCGAAGTCCAGCGCGGCGACCGTGAAGCGGTGCTCGCCGACCGCCTCGACCCGGTACGGCTGCCCGGTGGTGACCTCGGCGGACAGGTCGGCCCCGACCATCGGCGCGGACGCGACCACCTTGGCCAGCAGCGAGTCCCGGTCGGTGTCCACCGTGGAGATGCCGCAGCGCATCGCGCCACGCTCGCGCAGGTGGCGGGTCAGGGCGCGGGTGTCGATGCCACTGACGCCGACGATGCCCTGCGCCGCGAGGTCGTCGTCCAGCGAGCGCCGCGAGCGCCAGTTCGACGCCCGGCGGGCAGGATCTCGCACCACAGAGCCGGCCACCCAGATCCGGCGGGACTCGGCATCCTCGTCGTTCATGCCGGTGTTGCCGATGTGCGGCGCGGTCTGCACTACCACCTGGCGGTGGTAGGACGGGTCGGTCAGCGTCTCCTGATACCCGGTCATCCCGGTGGCGAACACGGCCTCGCCGAAGGTCTCCCCCGCCGCTCCGTACGCCTCGCCGGTGAACGTCCGGCCGTCCTCGAGCACCAGAATCGCCGCGCTCACGCAGCCACCTTTCCGTTGATCGCGCGCACCCACTCCGCGTAGGGAGCCTTGTCGTCGGCGCGGAACCCGGTGTCCACCGCGTCCGCGCCGTACCTCCAGGAGATCACGAGCAGGCCACCGGCCCCGATCACCTTGCCGGCCAACCCGGGCGCCAGCCGGGCGCCGCTCAGCGACGCCGCCGGCAGGAAGATGGCGCGTGCCCCGTCGCGGTCGATCAGCACGCCGTCGCGGTACAGCGCGATCGTGGCCGCGGCGCGCAGCCCGAGCCCCTCGTGGATCACCCGGTCCTGCCAGCTCTTGGCGAACGTCGTGCCGACGTACAGCCCGGTGAGCGGCGGCAACACCGGATCACCCAAGCTCTGCGGCAGGTCCGGCAGCGGCGGCAGCGCGACCTGGCTGCGCATCCGGTTGCGCCAGCCGACGCGCATGCCGAGCAGCACCAGCGCCAGCAGCGCCAGGCAGAGAAGGACCAGCCACAACCGCGTCACGCCGGAACCGCCTGGACAAGTGCGGCGTCGACCACGGTCGCGCGCCCGCGAAGGAACGTCGCGGACACCCGGCCGGGCAGGGTGCGGCCGGCGAACGGGGTGTTGCGGGACAAGGACGCGAGCAGCTCGGGTTCGACGACGTACGGAGCGGACGGGTCGACGAGCGTCAGGTTCGCCGGCTCCCCCACCTCGATCGGCCGGCCATGGCCGGTGACGCGCCCGATGAGCGCCGGGCGGACGCTCATCCGGTCGGCCAGGCCGGCCCAGTCCAGCAACCCGGGCTCGACCATCGTCTCCAGCACCACGCCGAGCGCCGTCTGCAGCCCCAGCATGCCGGGTGCGGCGTCGCTGAACGCGTGCTCCTTGTCCTGCGGCGCGTGGGGTGCATGATCGGTGGCCACCGCATCGATGGTGCCGTCGGCCAGCGCGGCGCGCAGCTCGGCGGCGTCCTCCGCGGTGCGCAGCGGCGGGTTCACCCGGAAGACCGGGTCATAGCCGACGAGCAGGTCGCAGGTCAGCAGCAGGTGGTGCGGAGTGACCTCCGCGGTGACCGCGATGCCGCGCGCCTTCGCCCAGCGGATGACATCCACGCTGCCCGCCGTCGACACGTGGCAGACGTGCAGCCGGGACCCGGTGTGCCGGGCCAGCATCACGTCGCGGGCGATGATGGCCTCCTCGGCCACGCCCGGCCAGCCGGCGAGCCCGAGGCGGCCGGAGATCTCGCCCTCGTGCGCGCAGGCGGCGGAGTCGGCCAGCCGCGGATCCTGGGCGTGCTGGGCGATCACCGCGTCGAACGGCTTCACGTATTCCAGCGCGCGCCGCATCAGCCGGGCGTCGTGGACGCAGTGGCCGTCGTCGCTGAAGACGCGCACACCCGCCGCGGAGCGGGCCATGTTGCCGAGCTCGG
>JAVHVL010000128.1:0-5261 GCA_032160565.1 Pseudonocardiales bacterium
TCATCGAGTACCGGGGCTCGGCCATCCGCGCCCTCTCCATGGAGGGGCGCATGACGGTCTGCAACATGAGCATCGAGTGGGGTGCCCGTGCCGGCATGATCGCGCCGGACGAGACCACGTTCGCCTACCTGAAGGGGCGCGACCACGCGCCGCAGGGCGAGCAATGGGATGCCGCCGTCGAGTACTGGACCGGCCTGCGCACCGACGCGGACGCCGAGTTCGACGCGGAGGTCACGCTCCACGCCGCCGACCTGGCGCCGTTCGTCACCTGGGGCACCAACCCGGGGCAGGGTGCGCCGCTGTCCGCGTCGGTCCCCGATCCGGAGTCCTTCGACGACCCGGCCGACCGCGTGTCCGCGCAGAAGGCCCTGCAGTACATGGGGCTCGAGGCAGGAACGCCGCTGCGCGAGATCAAGGTGGACACCGTCTTCGTCGGCTCGTGCACCAACGGCCGCATCGAGGACCTGCGCGCCGCCGCCGCGATCATCGACGGGCACAAGGTGGCTGACGGCGTGCGCATGCT
The DNA here is from genome assembly GCA_032160565.1 of Pseudonocardiales bacterium. Lineage (GTDB taxonomy): Bacteria > Actinomycetota > Actinomycetes > Mycobacteriales > Jatrophihabitantaceae > RYN-117. Next base: position 524 of record JAVHVL010000128.1, read on the forward strand.
CGTCGTGCCCGGCTCGATGCGGGTGCGCAAGCAGGCCGAGGAGGAGGGGCTGGACGCGGTGTTCACCGCGGCCGGTGCCGAGTGGCGCCAGGCCGGCTGCTCGATGTGCCTCGGCATGAACCCCGACCAACTCGCGCCGGGCGAGCGCAGCGCCTCCACGTCCAACCGCAACTTCGAGGGGCGGCAGGGCAAGGGTGGCCGTACGCACCTGGTGTCGCCGCTCGTCGCCGCCGCAACCGCGGTCACCGGGCACCTCGCCGGCCCGGCCGACCTGTAGGAAGAGGACACCATGGACAAATTCACCGTGCACACCGGCACCGCCGTGCCGCTGCGGCGCAGCAACGTAGACACCGACCAGATCATCCCCGCTGTGTACCTCAAGCGGGTCACCCGAAGCGGCTTCGAGGACGGGCTGTTCAACGCCTGGCGCACGAACGAGCCGGAGTTCGTGCTGAACCAGCCGCAGTACGGCGGCGCGACGATCCTCGTCGCCGGCCCTGACTTCGGCACCGGCAGCTCCCGCGAGCACGCCGTATGGGCATTGACGGACTACGGCTTCAAGGCGGTCATCTCGCCGCGCTTCGCCGACATCTTCCGCGGCAACTCGCTCAAGGCCGGGCTGCTGACGGTCGAGCTGGCCGAGAAGATCGTGCAGCGGCTGTGGGACGACATCGAGTCCGACCCGTCGACGCAGGTGACGATCGATCTGCTCGAGCGCCAGGTGCGGTGGAGCGGCGAGGTGCACGACTTCGAGCTGGACGACTACACCCGGTGGCGGCTGCTCGAAGGTCTGGATGACATCGGCCTCACGCTGCGACACACCGAAGCCGTGTCGGCGTATGAATCCACGCGGAAACCGTGGTTGCCCGCAATCTCGGTCTGATCAGGTCTTTGAGGCCGAATCCCCTTGTGATGTAAGGAGATTCGGCCTCATTGCTGTCCTTGGGTGCTGCGCCGAGGTCGCGGCACGATCGAGAAAAGTGCTGCGACACAAGCGGATTGCGTTGTTGTCGGCTGCCGAACGTCCTAGCGTTGCGGACGAAGCGACCAACGTGGTCGAGTAAAACCGTCCTGGGAGGACACGTGCCCAATAAGGCTGAGTTCATCGAGCTGCTCGCTGAGCGGTTGGATGGAGACAAGAAGCGCGCCGCCGCTGCGCTGGATGCCGTCATCGACACCATCTATGCGTCTGTCACGCGCGGTGAGCGGGTCGCGCTCACTGGCTTCGGCATCTTCGAGAAGCGGGAGCGCGCGGCTCGCATGGCGCGCAACCCCGCGACCGGCGCTGCGGTCCGGGTGAAGAAGACGGCCGTTCCGGCGTTCCGCGCCGGCGCCGAGTTCAAGGCCGTCACCAGTGGTGCCCGCAAGATCGCGAAGGCCCCGGCCAAGAAGGCCGCGGCTGTCGCGAAGAAGGCGGCTCCGGCCAAGAAGGCCGCGGCGCCCGCCAAGAAGGCTGCGGCCAAGAAGGCGCCCGCGAAGAAGGCCCCGGCCAGGAAGGCCGCGCGCTAGCTCAGCAAGAACGTCCAGCGGGTGTCGGCGCTTCGGCGCCGGCACCCGCCGCGCGTGTCGTCACCCCGTGGCCGGCGGGTAGTAGTCCGCGGCGATCACGTCGCCGTCGACGAAGGAGAGCGCCCACGCCGCGCCCTTGCGGGTCTCCGGTGAGGTGCCACCGGTGCCCAGCACCTCGATGAGCGACGGGATCGTCGTGCCCTGACTGCACACGACGCTCACCCGCCCCGGCTTCGCCAGCGACAGCAGCGCCGTCTGCGTCGCCGACGGCGACCGCTCGTACGACTCGTCGGAGAAGACCGGGTCCACCTTGATCTCCAGCCCCAGCCGCTGGGCGAGCGGTTCGACGGTCTGGATACAGCGGGTGCGATCAGCGGAGATGATCCGATCCGGCGCGAAGCACGCGAGCAGCTCCGCGAGCTGCTGCGCCTGCCGCCGCCCCGTTTCGTCCAACGGGCGCAGGGCATCGTCGCCGTGCCAGTCACGTCGCCGCCCCGCCTTCGCGTGGCGCACGAGCACCACCACCGAATCCGGCAACGGCAGCGCGACGAAGTCCGCGAGCACCGAGCGGTCGACGTCGTAGGTGAGCCAGCCGCGCGCGCTCGCCGGTGACAGCCAGGCCAGCCCGTCCACCTCGTCGTTAGGGGTGAACCCGCCGCCGCGATACTGCATCGCCCAGTAGGTGACCGACTTGCGCAGCGGGCCGACGCCGTAGCTGACTCGTCGCACCCGGCGCGAGACCGCGACGCGCGCGCCGATCTCCTCGCCGACCTCGCGCACCGCCGCGACGAGCTCGGGCTCACCCGGTTCGAGCTTGCCCTTGGGCAGCGTCCAGTCGTCGTAGCGCGGGCGGTGGATGACGGCGACCTCGATGTCACCATGGTGTCCGCGCCAGACGACACCACCTGCGGCGAGCACCGGTCGGCCCAAGGACACCGCCGCCTACTCCCCGCGGTCGGCGAGCCGCTTCAACAGCAGCTCCTGGAGATCGACCTTGTCGGGGCCGCCGGATCGCACCCAGTTGCCGTCGGGCTGCAGGTCCCACGCGCTCGTTCGGGGCGAGAGCGCCAGGTCGAGCATTTCCCGCAGGTGGGCGCGGGCCTGCGGATCGGCGACCTCGCAGAGGACCTCCACGCGGCGGTCGAGATTGCGGTGCATGAGGTCGGCCGAGCCGATCCAGTACTCGGGTTGCCCGTCGCCGCCGAAGTAGTACACCCGTGAGTGCTCGAGGAAGCGCCCCAGGATGGAGCGGGTGGTGATGTTCTCCGACAGCCCCGGCACGCCTGCTCGGATCGTGCAGAACGTGCGGACCAGCAGCTGCACCTGCACGCCCGCCCGCGACGCGCGGTAGAGGGCGTCGATCGTCTGCTCGTCCACGAGGTGGTTGGTCTTGAACTGGATGTGCGCGGGGCGGCCGGCGCGGGCGTGCTCGATCTCGCGCTCGATGCGCTCGATGAGCCCCGAGCGAATCCCCAGCGGGGCGACGAGCAGCGAGCGGTACTCGGTCTGCCGGGAGTAGCCGGTCAGGACGTTGAACAGGTCGGTGATGTCCGCACAGATCGCGTCATCGGCCGTGAACAGCCCCAGATCCTCGTACAGGCGGGCGGTCTTCGGGTTGTAGTTGCCCGTGCCGATGTGGGCGTAGCGCTTGATCTGGCCCCCCTCCTGCCGCACCACCAGCGCGGTCTTGCAGTGCGTCTTCAGGCCGACCACGCCGTACACGACATGGCAGCCGGCCCGCTCCAGTGCGCGCGCCCACTTGATGTTCGCCTGCTCGTCGAAGCGCGCCTGGATCTCGACGAGCGCCACCACCTGCTTGCCCGCCTCCGCGGCGTCGATGAGGGCATCGACGATGGGGGAGTCACCGGAGGTGCGGTAGAGCGTCTGCTTGATGGCCAGCACGTTCGGGTCGGCGGCCGCCTGCTCGATGAAGCGCTGCACGCTCGTCGCGAACGACTCGTACGGGTGGTGGACCAGCACGTCGCCGTCGCGAAGCGTGGCGAAGACCGACTTGGGGATCTCGCCCTCGGCGAAGCGAGGGTGCGTGGCCGGGACGAACGGTCGCTCCTTGAGGTTCGGCCGGTCGACGTCGTAGATCTGCCACAGGCTGCTCAGGTCGAGCAGTCCGGGCACGCGCTGCACGTCCGCGCGGCTCACGTCGATCTCGCTGACCAGCAGGTCGAGCACCTCGTCGTCGATGTCGTCGGTGACCTCGAGGCGCACCGCCGGGCCGAACCTGCGCCGTGCGAGCTCTCGCTCCAGCGCCTGCAGGAGATCCTCGTCGCGGTCCTCCTCGACCTCGAAGTCGGCGTTGCGCGTCACGCGGAACACGTGGTGCTCCACGACGTCCATGCCCGGGAAGAGCATCGGCAGGTGCGCGGCGATGAGGTCTTCGAGAGGCAGGAACTCCGACTCGACGGCGGTCTGGGACACCACGACGTAGCGCGGAACGTTGTTGGGCACCTTCACTCTCGCGAAGCGGTGCGCGCCACCCTCAGGGTCCTGCACCAGCACCGCCAGGTTCAGCGAGAGGCCCGAGATGTAGGGGAAGGGGTGCGCCGGATCGACCGCAAGCGGCGTGAGGACCGGGAAGATCTTCGCCTCGAAGTAGTTGCCCAGCCGGGCCTTCTCGTCCTCGTCGAGCGCGTCCCAGCGACGGATGTGGATGCCGTGTTCGGCCAGCGCGGGCTGGATGTCGTCGCGGAAGCACCGGGCGTGCTCGTTGGCGAGTTCGCTGGTGCGCGCGGCGAGGTTGGCGAGCACCTCGCGGGGCGACAGGCCGTCCGGCGAGGTGATCTGGAACCCCATGTCCGCGCGGCGTTTCAAGCCGGCGACGCGCACCATGTAGAACTCGTCGAGGTTGCTGGCGAAGATGGCGAGGAACTTCACCCGCTCGAGGAGCGGGCGCTCGTTGTCCTTGGCCAGTTCGAGCACTCGCGCGTTGAATGCCAGCCAGGACAGCTCGCGGTTGCTGTAGCGATCTGCGGGGAGGTCTTCGGCGGGGTAGCGCTCGACGTCGAGGTCGCCCTCCGGCACGGAGTCAGCCGGATCGATGCGTAACCCCGTGGTGCTCATAGCCCAATCATGCCGAATCCGGGTGGACTTCGAGTAACCGTGTCGCCATCGCGGCCAGCGTGGCCGGCCCCACCCCGAGCTCCAGCGCCCGGCTCAGGTCCGCCGGGGTGTCCACGTCCTGCCGCAACCCGGCGCCCGCAGGCAGCAGCGCAGC
>JAVHVL010000091.1:0-4465 GCA_032160565.1 Pseudonocardiales bacterium
AGACAGCTTCTTACGCAGTCCGACGACCGCGTCCTCGACCGCGCACGGCGTGCGCTGCGGACTCGTGTGCGGGCATCGCGAACGCGGGTCGAACGCGGCCTGCCCCTCCGCCTCGTAGCGCGCGACCAGCTTCTGCACCCACCGCCGTGAGACCCCGTACTCGCGAGCGACCTCGCTCTTCGAACGGCCCTCGAACACCACCGCCAAAATCACGACCCGCGCCATCGACATCGCCATCACCCCTGAGATCCAGGGTGCGAACGATGTCCCGAGACACCTGCGAACTATGTCCTGAACTCAGACACCCTCGTCTCCACTAGTCATAGCCGGTGCGTCATGGTCATCGGCACCTGTGGGCCCGTCTAGAATGACATCGAACTGGGCCCAAACCCCCCGTAAGCTCCAGCGCCGGTAGGCCGTCACCCCCGCGAGGCAGGGATCCAGGTTGTTCGATCTGGTACATGAGCCACGCGACGTCGTCGTCATCGGCGGTTGCGGGCACGTCGGGCTCCCGCTGGCGATCGCGTTCGCGACCCGCGGCCTGCGCGTCGGCATCTACGACGTCAACCAGCAGTCCGTGGACAGCGTGTCGGCGGGGCAGTTGCCATTCCGTGAGGACGGGGCCGAGGCGCCGCTGCGCGAGATGCTGGCCGCGGGGCGGCTGGACGCGTCGACCGATCCACGTATGGTCAGCACAGCCGACGCTGTCGTGGTCGTCATCGGCACGCCGGTGGACGAACACCTCAACCCCAACCCGCACACCGTTCCCAAGGCCCTCGCGGAATGCACCCCGCACTTCACGACGGGGCAGCTGCTGGTGCTGCGCAGCACCGTCTACCCCGGTGTCACCGCTCGGGTGGAGCGGATGCTCGAGGCTGAGGGCGTCGACGTCGACGTTGCGTTCTGCCCCGAGCGCATCGCCGAGGGCAAGGCGATGGAGGAGCTGTTCTCGCTCCCGCAGATCGTCTCCGCGCACACCGAGGGCGGCCGGGACCGCGCCGCGAAGCTCTTCAGTCACCTCACCGACAGCATCGTGGAGCTGGAGCCGGAGGAGGCCGAGCTCGCGAAGCTGTTCACCAACACCTGGCGCTACATCAAGTTCGCCGCGGCCAACCAGTTCTACGTGATGGCCAACGACCACGGCCTCGACTTCGACAAGATCCGCGGTGCGCTCGCGCACGACTACCCGCGCGCCGCCGACATGCCGGGCGCGGGCTTCGCGGCCGGGCCGTGCCTGTTCAAGGACACCATGCAGCTGGCCGCGTTCACGGACAACTCGTTCGTCCTCGGGCACTCGGCGATGCTGGTCAACGAGGGGCTGCCGCTGTACCTCGTCTCGCGGATCCAGGCGAAGTACGACCTCGCGAACATGCGGGTCGGCATCCTGGGCATGGCGTTCAAGGGCGAGAGCGACGACATTCGCTCGAGCTTGTCGTACAAGCTGAAGCGCATCCTCGAGTTCCGGGCGCGTGAGGTGCTCTGCACCGACCCGTACGTGACGGTCGATCCGGAGCTCGTACCCCTCGACCGCGTCCTGGACGAGAGCGATCTGCTGGTGATCGGCGCGCCGCACAAGGTCTATCGCGATCTCGAGCCGCAGCCCCCCGTCGTCGACGTCTGGAACCTGCTGGGGCAGGGCTCGACCGTATGAGCATCGCCGTCTCGATCGTCATCCCGGCCTTCGACGAGGGTGACGCCATCGTCCCCGTCCTGGACCGGATCTTCGAGGCGGTGCAATCCGACTGCGAGGTGCTGGTCGTCGTCGACTTCCCCGAGGACACCACCGTCCCCGTGCTGCACGACTACGCGGCTCGGCAACCCGACCTCAAGACGCTCATCAACACCTACGGGCGCGGGCCGGCCAACGCCATCCGCTTCGGTGTCGACCAGGTGAAGAACCCGGTCGTCGTGGTGACGATGGCCGACGGCAGCGACGACCCGCGGCAGATCGACGAGCTCGCCCGGCTGGTGGAGCGCGGCGTGGTGGTGGCCGCGGCCTCCCGCTACTCCGCCGGCGGCCAGCAGGTCGGGGGGCCGTGGTTCAAGGGCCTGCTGTCACGCAGTGCGGGCGTCTCGCTCGGATTGCTGGGCCGGGTCGGGACCCGCGACGCCACGAACAGCTTCAAGGCCTACTCCACCGAGTTCATCCGCGAGGTGGGCATCGAGAGCCGCAGCGGATTCGAGATCGGCCTGGAGCTGACGGCCAAGGCGCGCCGGCTGCGCCGCCCCGTCGCCGAGCTGCCCACCATCTGGCTGGACCGGACCGCGGGCAGCTCCCAGTTCCGGATGGCCGAATGGATCCCGCGCTACCTCAGGTGGTACCGCTTCGCCTTCGGCCCGAAGCTGTCCACGGACGAGGTGGCGCGGGCCGCGGCCACCATCGCCAACCACAACGACAAGCCATCTACCAGGAAGCGGAAGTCGTGAGCGCAGCGAGCGAGCAGAAGAAGGTCATGGTCAGCGGATCGGCCGGCTTCATCGGCGGATACGTCGTCGAGGAGCTTCTGAACCGCGGCTATTCGGTCGTCGGCATCGACAACTACTCCAAGTACGGCAAGGTCGTGAAGTCCTACGACGACCACCCGGACTACCACTTCACCGAGGGCGACGCGCGCGACGTCCAGCTCATGACCGAGCTGCTCAGCGACTGCGACCACTTCATCGCCGGTGCCGCCCTCATCGGCGGGATCTCGTACTTCCACGCGTACGCCTACGACCTGCTCGCGACCAACGAGCGGATCATGGCTTCGCAGTGCGACGCAGCGATTGCCGCGCACCAGCGTGGGCGGCTGCAGAAGGTCACGTACCTGTCGAGCTCCATGGTCTTCGAGTCCACCGAGCACTGGCCCTCCGTGGAGGGCGACGAGCGCCGGATCCCGCCGCCGCTGTCGTCCTACGGATTCCAGAAGCTGGCCGTGGAGTACTTCGCCAAGGCGGCCTGGGACCAGTACCAGCTGCCGTACACGATCGTGCGCCCGTTCAACTGCGTCGGCATCGGCGAAGGCCGGGCGCTCGGCGACGTCGAGATCGCATCGGGCAACGTGAAGCTGGCCATGAGCCACGTCGTTCCGGACCTGGTGCAGAAGGTGGTCAAGGGTCAGGATCCGCTGCACATTCTCGGTGAGGGCAACCAGATCCGGCACTACACCTACGGCGGTGACCTGGCGAAGGGGATCGTGGCGTGCATGGAGTCCGATGCCGCGCGCAACGACGACTTCAACATCTCCACGGCCGAGTCGACCACCGTGCGCGAGCTCGCCGCCGTGATCTGGCGCAAGATCAAGGGCGAGGCGCCGCTGGCCTTGGTCAGTGACGAGGCCTACGAGTACGACGTGCAGAAGCGCATCCCGTCGGTGCAGAAGGCGAAGGACGTACTCGGCTTCGAAGCGACCACCAGCCTGGACGCCATGCTGGACGAGGTCATCCCGTGGGTGATGCAGGCGGTCGCCGACGGAACGCTCTGACCTGACCCGGTCCTTGACCGATTCCGCGGTGAGCGCTCCCGTCGAGGTCCCCGAGCCGACCCCGACCGGTCGCTGACGGTGGCGGAGGTGCTGGCCGAGCGGACCGTGGCGACGGTGGCCGTGGGCGCCGTAGCCGTCACTGTCACCCGAGAGCTGGCCGCAATGGCACGCGGCGCTGTACTGCGGGATCGTCCGGAACGGCTGACCCGCTGCCACTCAGCCGGGGGTCAGCGCGAAGTCGACGCGCTTGACGACGCCCATCGGGATGATCGTGATCGTGCCCGGAGCGGTTGAGAAGCCGATGAACCCCTCGGTGTGCAGGCGGCGCCCGACCTCTTCCGCGAAGGACGGCAGGTCGTTGCCGAACCGGGCGTAGGCGCCGTGCAGTGGCCATAGCTCCGCCGCGTCGAAGGAGACCTCCGCCTCGTGCATGAGATGGAGCGTGACGTGCATGCGCGAGGAGTCGGGGGCGGTCATGGCTCCATCGTGGCGGCTGCGGCACACCGCCGCCAGCGACGTCAGATGAGGAAGACCCCGATCGCGACGTACTGGCACGCCGCGGCCAGGCAGACGTAGGCGTGGAACACTTCGTGGTAGCCGAAGACCGCGGGAGCCGGATCCGGCCGCCGGTGGTGGTAGGACACCGCACCGGCCGTGTACAGCAGGCCGCCGACGAGCATCAGCACCGCGGGCACCACGCCAGCGTTCAGCCACACCGCGGGCAGGGCCAGGCCGGCCACGCAGCCGAGGCCGACGAAGGTGGCGCCGACGAGCCTTTCCGGGGCGTTCATCCAGACCAGATGCATCGCCATCGCGACCGCGGTGAGCGTCCACAGGACAATCAGCCCCGCGACGCCGTAGGCACCTGGCGCCGCGACGAGAAACGCCGGCGTCGCCGTCCCCGCGATCAGCACGAAGATCATGGTGTGGTCGAGGCGCTGCAGCCGCGCCATCCAGCACTGGCCCCAGTTGCCGCGGTGGTACAGCGCGCTGGCACCGAA
>JAVHVL010000009.1:0-9673 GCA_032160565.1 Pseudonocardiales bacterium
GGCCGCGGCTCTTACCCCCGAGTTCGGCGCCCCGAAGTTCTTCCGCCCGTACCGCGACGTGCGCTTCGCCAAGGACAAGACCCCGTACAAGACGCATCAGGGCCTCTGGTTCGGCGACGCGTCCACTTACCTGCACGTCTCCGCAGCCGGGCTGTTCATCGCCGCGGGCTACTGGGACACCTCGCCGGCACAGGTCGAGCGGCTGCGCCGCGCGGTGGCCGACGATGTCGCGGGGCCTGAGTTGGAGCGTGCGGTGGCCGCCGTGACAAAGGCTCGCTTCGAGCTGGGCGGCAACCAGCTCACCCGCGTGCCCAGCGGCTATCCGAAGGAGCACCCGCGCGCCGAGCTGCTGCGCTACAAGTCGCTGACCGCGCACCGCGAGTACGGCTGCCCGCCCTGGTTGTCCACGAAGCGGGCGCAGACCGAGATCGCCAAGGGCTGGCGCGCGATGTCGCCGCTGCTCAGCTGGCTGGACACCCACGTCGGCCGCGACTGACGGATCTTCGGCACGCCACCGCGGGCAGGCGGCCTGCACAGGCACCGGCTGATCGAGGAGCGTTCCAGTCAGCCGGCCCGCTCGATCGCGGTGCGCATGGCTGCCCGCGCGCGCTTGCGGTCACCGGCCAGGTCATAGGCGACGGCGAGGCGGTACCAGCCCCGCCAGTCCTGCGGATCGGCCTCGACCGCCGTCCGGCGCTGCGCGAACAGGGCGTCTGCCGCAGCACGCTCCACCCGGCCGGACGGCGTGCGCGGCAATTCGGGCTCCGACTCGGTGCTCTCGGCGTCGAGCTGCACGCCCAGCCGCTGGGTGGCCAGCCCGAAGCGCACCTCGGCCACGACGACCCACGCGCCGACGAGCGGCAGGATGAGCACCGCGACGCCCAAAGCCCGCAACGACAGCGCGTGCTGCGTCAGCAGATACACGCCGCGGTAGCCGATCAGCGCGAAGTATGCGGCGAGCGCAACCAGCAGCAGCGCCACCGCCCGCTTGGCCGTCACGAGGGCGCGCCGAGGCGAGCGGGCCTCACAGGTCGAGCAGCGAATCGATCCCCACGGTGAGGCCGGGCCGCGAGGACACCTGACGGACCGCGAGCAGCACGCCGGGCATGAACGACGCGCGGTGCAGCGAGTCGTGCCGGATGGTCAGCGTCTCGCCGTCCGTCCCGAAGACGACCTCCTGATGGGCGACCATGCCGGCGATCCGCAGCGCGTGAACGTTGACGCCGTCGACATCGGCACCCCGCGCACCCTCCAGCCCCTGCGACGTGGCGTCCGGGGCCGGCCCCACCCGCGCCTCGGCGCGCGCCCGCGCGATCAGCTCAGCGGTGTGGATGGCCGTGCCGCTCGGGGCGTCCGCCTTGCCGGGGTGGTGGTACTCGACGACCTCGGCGGACTCGTAGTACGGCGCGGCGAGCTGGGCGAAGTGCATCGACAGCACGGCGCCGATGCCGAAGTTCGGCGCGACGAGCACGCCCAGCTCCGGGGTGTCGGCGAGCCAGGTGCGGATCGTGTCCAGCCGCTCCTCGGTGAACCCCGTGGTCCCCACGACCGCATGGATGCCCTGGTCGATGGCGAAGCGGACGTTGTCCATGACGACGTCCGGATGGGTGAAGTCGACGAGCACCTGGGCGCCGGCGTCCGCGACGCTGAAAAGCCAATCGCCGGCGTCCACCATGGCCACCAGGTCCAGGTCCTCGGCCGCGTCGACGGCCTTGCAGACCTGCTGCCCCATTCGACCTCGCGCGCCCAGCACGCCCACCCGGATCGGTTCGGTCATCTTCGTCATCTCCTCACACTGCGCCGTCGAAGTCGTGCGGGCCGAACGGCCCGACCACCGTGAGGCAGCGCGGTTGGGCCAGTAGCTGCGCGGCAGCGTCCGCGACGGCGCGGGGCGTCACGGCATCGACGTGGCCGATCAGCTCGTCCACCCCCATCACGTCGCCGTAGACGAGTTCCCCCTTGCCGATCCTGGTCATCCGCGATCCCGAGTCCTCCAGGCCGAGGACGATGCCGCCGCGCATCTGCCCCTTGCCGCGCTCGACCTCGGCGTCGGTGAGCGAGCCGTGCGCCACAGCGTCGAGCTCCGCGGTCATCAGCCCGAGCACCTCGTCCGCCTTGCCCGGCTGGCATCCGGCGTAGACGCCGAAGTGCCCGGCGTCGGAGTAGCCGCCGCTGAACGAGTACACGGAGTACGCGAGGCCGCGCTCCTCCCGGATGCGCTGGAACAGCCGCGAACTCATCCCGCCGCCGAGCGCGGCGGACAGCACGCCGACCGTGAACCGGGCCGGGTCGTGCCGGGAGAGCCCGTGGGTGCCGAGGATGATGTTCGCCTGCTCGGTGTCGTCGGGCACCACGGCGATCGGGCGGGCGGCCGCGGCCAACCGTGTCGCGTGCGGCGGTCGGGGTGGCTGCGGTGTGGTGCGCGGGTCCAACCGGTCGGCAAACGCCTGCCGGACCAGGCGGACCACGTCGCCGTGCTCGACGTTGCCGGCCACCGACACGACCATCGCGTCCGGGGTGTACCGCCGGCGGTAGTAGCCAGCGATCTGCCGCCGGGTGAGGCCGCCGATCGATTCCACCGTGCCGAGGATGGGGCGCCCAAGCGGGGTGTCCCCGAAGAGCGCGGACGCGAACTCGTCGTGGACGAGGTCGGCGGGGTCGTCATCGCGCATCGCGATCTCCTCGAGCACCACGCTGCGCTCGATGTCGACGTTCTGCGCGGTGATCGTGGCGTTGAGGACGACGTCGCTGACGATGTCGATGGCCAGCGCGACGTCCCGGTCGAGGACCGTCGCGTAGAAGCAGGTGTGCTCCTTCTCGGTGAAGGCGTTGAACTCGCCCCCGACCGCGTCCATCGTGCTGGCGATGTCCAGCGCCGAGCGGTTCGTCGTGCCCTTGAACAGCAGGTGCTCGAGGAAGTGGCTGGTGCCGGCCAGGCTGCTCGTCTCGTCCCGCGATCCGACGGGCACCCACACGCCGACACTCACGCTGCGCACGCCCGGCATTGCCTCGGTGACGATGCGCAGACCGCCCGGCAGAACCGTGCGCGTGATCACGCCGCCGCCGGTCGCGGGCAGCCGCCGCGTCGACGCCCGGCCCGTAGCGTGAGCGCTGGAGCCGGGCGTCCGCGAGGAAGTCATTGGCCGATCCTAGGACCTGCGTCGCTACGGTCCGTCGGCGTGCGGTGCTCCCGCGCGCCGAGCAGGGCTCAGCCCAACTGGTTCTCCAAGACGTCCTCGTCGTGCTCCTGGAACCGGACGGCGAGCGGCAGATCGAGCCTCGGGGATGGTGTGTGTACTGCCGGGCGGCGAGACCGCTGACGTCTGGCATGAGCCAACGTCCGCGTCCTCTGCTCGAAGACCGGGGCCGGTGGCGTACCCGAGCAGAAACAGGACGCGTTTGACTGGCACCTCCTGCGTGACGACGATGGTGACGTCGCCGACGAGCATGTCGTAACGCCATGTATCCGTGGCGACAAATCAGTCCCGTGGGCGGGCGAACTCCTCCTTTCTTCGCCAGATAGAAATCTCACTCCTCGCGGGTCTTGTCCGCGTGAGTGGCCCTGTTCGACATAGCACTCATTCATTGCTCCGGGCCCTTGACCCGCACCGGGATTTGGTCTAGGTTTCGCGGCTCAGCCAGCAGACAGCTGTAGCTTCGGGAGGAAAGATGAAGGCTCCTCTGACGTTCATAGCCGTTGTCGTGTCATTCGGGGTCGCGTCGGTTGGCGCTATCGCTCCAGCGGCCGCGCAAGAATCAGCACCTGGCGTGCAGCAGTTCAGTTACGTGGTTCATCAAGTGTCGCGTAGCGATCTCCAAGGCCACAACTCGACGACAACCTCGTTTGGTGTGCTTAAACCAGGGGCTACGGCAGCCATTCCACAGTCAGGTTTTACCTCTCATGCCGTCGTGTCAGCGAATTCACTCGGGAGTACGACCGAGTGCGAGGTCGACAGCGCCTACTTGGTCGAGGGCTGCACGCACATCAACTGGGATAGGATCTCATGTGGCGGCGTTCACTGTTACAACGTCCCATCTACGAGCGTCACGTACTACAGGGAAGATCCCGGCGCATCCGGCATTCAGGCACGATATGTTGAAGGCATCGCGGGCAAGTGGTACCAGGGATGCGGCGGGACGTCGTACTACAGCGGCACACATAGTTTTGGCTGGCACACGATCACCTCTGGCACTACGTATACCTACACGGGCTACTGGAGCGGAAAGTACACGCTGGTCTATGCCGCTGCGTCCGAATCTCGCGGCGGTGTCAACTACATGGACTGGTATTTCCGAACGCACCACTATGCATTCTCCTTCCAGACACTGCTAGTCGACTAAGATTAAATGAACTCCGGAAACGACGGCGACCTACCGGTTGCCAGCGAGCCCGAGGAGTTATCTGGCGATCGGCCGCCGCTGACCCAACTGAAACGGATCATTTTCGTCGCGATTGCCCTACTGGCTGTTGCTTCCGTAATCGTGGTGCAATCGTGGCGGCAGACTCGTAATGAATCAAAGAACGGCGCGACGCCAAGCAGTGGATCGTCAACGAATCAAGGACACGCCTCGCCGTCACTGGACCGGCAATCGGCCCTTACGGTTGGCACCGACTACGAGTTGAACGCAGATAGCGGAACTCGCGTCGCGGCCTACAGCTTTTTGATTCGCTGGGCTGGGGACGATCCATTGGAGGTGCGGTACGACGGCACCGGCCTTCCGCCAGGCCTGCGATATGTTCCGGGTCGATCTGGGGGAGCGTCGATATTGCTTCGGCGGGGTCAAACAGTAACCCTAACGCTGGATTTTCGTATCACTGACTGCCAGCATGTGTCCGCGGGAATGTGGCCCCTACGTCTAAGTACGCGCCTCAACGAATCGGCGCCGTGGCAATACGTTCTCGTCAGTCCGCCTGTTCCGGCGCCAGCTAGCCGATGGCAGCTGCTCATCCGCAACGCTGTTTGCCAGGCCGGTCCGTCGTCTGTCTCGACTTCTCGCTGATCCAGGAGTACGGAGCGGACAGGTTGATCAAATATGCTCATCGATTCCGGCGTGGGCCTACCGTGCGTGGTGTACTCGTGTGCCCGGCGGCACGGCATTGCCCGCCCAATGGTGCGGAGTATGCCGTCGAAGCCGTGCAGCTTCGTATCCCTGGTGCGTCACGCACACACGATATGCCGTCAAATTTTGGCTCGACGCTCGATGAGGCAGGGACATCCTGATTCCCGTCGGAGCGCGAGGCTTCGGTCCTGGGACGAGCACCGCTCAGGTGCGGACGCCGTAGAAGGCCCGCTCGCGGCGAGACCGTTCGATGGGGAAGAAGCCGGGGCGCAGCGACAGCAGGTAACCGCCGGCGGCAACGACCAACCCTCGCAGCAGCGGGGCCCGCAGCAGCCAGCCCGGCGGGCCGAACAGCGGCGCCACCAGCCAGGCCAGCGCGCCGGCGACGATGAGCGCGGCGGCACGGTGGCCGACACCGCGCGCGCTCGCCAGCAGCCAGAGCACCAGCGCAGCGAGCGTCGCGACGGCTACCAGCCACGCCGTCCACAGCAGTGCGGAGCCGCGCAGTGTCGAGGCGGGCAGCAGCCCGAGGCCGAGCAGCGCCGTCGCCCCTACCGCGCCGCCGACGCGAGCAGGCAAGTGGCGCGGGGCACGCTGCTCGTAGCAGTCCAGCACCGAGGGCGGATGATCGATCAGCATCTGCCGGCGGTCGGCATAGATCCGCGCGGACGGGTAGCGGCCAGCCACCCGGCTCCGTGCCCACCGCGGGACGTTCGGGTGCAGCCAGATCGCGTCGACGCGGGCATGCTCGGCGCGCACCCCTTGCGTGCCGGCCACCACTCCGCCCCAGCATGAGACCACGGCCTGGACGTAGCGCATGTGCCGATTGCCGGCCGCTGCGCGCTCCGCGCCGTAGGCGTAGAAACCGCACTGGCAGTCCGGGGAAGGCACCGGATGGTCGCCGCGGCCGCGCTCACCGGTCGGCGGGGCGCACAGCGCGGTGTTCGGCCCGTCGTACCAAGCGCGATTGGAGTACAGCGGCAGAAGCAATCCGGACTCGTCGACGCGGAACGTGCGCAGCCCGACGATCTCGCCGACGAGCGGCTCGATGCCGGAGAAGGCGCGCATCGCGCTAGCCGCGCCCGCCGTTCGGCGGTTGGGGCACCGGGTCGGGGTTCGGCACGGGGTCCGGTTGGGGAATCGGCTCGGGGCTGGGAACCGGGAACGGCTCCGGCTCGGGCACTCGCATCTCGTGCGTCTCGCTGCGGGTCGGCAGCACCTCGAAATGCTGTCGCTGCGGTCCGATATCGCCCATAGCGGGGCCACCTCCAATCGGATGCTGACCCAAACCTACGCCGACACCTGGCCGGCGCCAGCCGAGATTCGGCGACGTCCATTCGGCGACGTCCATCATGAACACGCTGAATGGCGGCCCCTTCGGGTCGAGGAACTTCGCCCCGGCGGACCGTTCTCTTGCCTTCTGCTTGATCAACTCGCGTCCGGCCCGCGCTTTCCCCGGATTTCGCTCACCCAGCGCGAGTTGATCACGGCCGGCCCAGCTGCCCACAGCCCGGCAGGTTCACCGAGGCAGCCAGGCATCGGGCTCGTCGACCATCTTGCGGACGTGCGCAGGCAGCTTGCCGCTCAGGACCTGCGCCAGCGTCGTCTCGTCCAGCACCCGACGCAGGCTGGCCCGCACTGCCACCCAAACCTCCGGCAGGTGCGCGGCGACGCCGGAGTACTCCGTCTCATGGGCCCGCAGCCCACGAATCTCGGCAAGCGGTCCGTCGACCGCTCTGATAACCGCACCCAGGGTGATGGCGTCAGCCGGGCGCGCCAGACCGTAGCCACCGTCGGAGCCGCGCTGGCTGCGCACCAGGTTGGCCCTGCGCAGCTCACCTAGGATCGCCTCAACGAACTTGCGGGGCAGCCCCTGCTCGGACACCACGGCGTCCACCTTCACCAGGTCCGGCTCCCTCGCCGCCAGACTCAGTAGGGCCCGGATCGCGTAATCCGTCTTCGCGGAGATCTGCACCCCCGCATCCTTGCAAAGACAGCGGGGCCGCGTGCGCTGCGGCGCGCAGCCACACCGAACTACCGCTCTGCAGGGCGAGCCCCTCCGCCTGGCCGCGGGTCAGCTGTGCCCACAGCTCGGTTCCCCCAGCGCGCAACTCGGCCCGCACCTCGAAGCCGATCCGCTGCAGCCGGGTGACTTCCGCGGGAACGCCGCCGTCGATGTGCTCGGTGAACACCTCGATGTCATGCGGGCGCACCAACTGCTCGCCCAGCCGGGTGACCGGACCGAGGAACCCCATGACGAACTCGTTGGCCGGTCGGTCGTACAGCTCTTCCGGCGAGCCGACCTGCTCGATGCGGCCGTGGTTGATGACGACCAGCTCGTCGGAGACCTCGAGCGCCTCCTCCTGGTCGTGCGTGACGAAGACGGTCGTGACGTGGACCTCGTCGTGCAGCCGCCGCAGCCAGTCCCGCAGCTCCTTGCGCACCTTGGCGTCGAGGGCGCCGAACGGCTCGTCGAGCAGCAGCACCTTCGGCTCCACGGCGAGCGCCCGGGCCAGCGCCATGCGCTGCCGTTGCCCACCGGACAGCTGGGCAGGCAGCCGGTCGGCGAACTGCTCCAGGTGCACCAACTCGAGCAGCTCGCCCACCCGCCGCCGGATCTCGTCCTTCGGCCGCTTGCGGATCTCCAGCCCGAAGGCGACGTTGCGGAAGACGGAGAGGTGCTTGAACGCGGCGTAGTGCTGGAAGACGAAGCCGACGTTTCGGCGCTGCGCGGGCACGCCGGTGGCCTCGACGCCGTCGATGTGCACCGTGCCGGTGTCCGGGGACTCGAGGCCGCCGATGATCCGCAGCAGCGTGGACTTGCCGCCGCCGCTGGGGCCCAGCAGGGCGGTCAGCCGGCCGGTCTCGACCGCGAGATCCACGTCGTCGAGCGCGACGAAGTCGCCGAAGCGCTTGCCGATTCCGATTGCCTTGATGCTCATGAAGATTCCTTGGGTCGGATGACCGAGACGATGACGATGGCGATGACCGCAACCGCGATGAGCACGAGCGACACCTGGTAGGCACCGGGCTCGAGCTGCTCGACCCGTTCGTCCACGAGGAGGGTGGCCGTCTGGGTCTGGCCGGCCCCGCTGATGTTGCCCGAGACCACCTTGACCGCACCGAACTCGCCGATCGAACGGGCGATGCTCAGCACGACCCCGTAGGCCAGCGCCCACTTGATCGTGGGCAGCGTGATCCGGACGAACCGCTGCAGCGCACTGGCGCCGAGTACCCGAGCCGCCTGCTCCTGCTCGATCCCCTCGTCCTCGAGGACGGGGACGACTTCGCGCACGACCAGGGGCAGCGAGACGAACGCGGTCGCGAGCACCATGCCCGGGACCGCGTAGATCACCTCGATGCCGGAGCGGTGCAGGCCGGCGCCGAACCACCCGTTGTACGGGCCGTACACGAGCACGAGCGCCAACCCGACGACGATCGGCGACACGGACATCGGCAGGTCGATCAGAATGCCGAGCAGCCGCTTGCCCGGGAACCGGTACCGGGTGAGTAGCAGTGCGGCGCCCACCCCGAACACCGTGTTGATCACCACCGCGGCACCGGCGATGATCGCGGTCAGGCGGAAGGCTTGCTGCGCCTGCGCCGAGCTCACCGCCGCCCAGAACGCGGCCCCGCCCTGATCGATCGCGCGCCAGCAGACGACGGCGAGCGGCAGCAGCACGAGCAGCCCCACGTAGGCGACGGCGACCGTGCGCAGCGAGTACCGCGCACCCGAACGCACGGTGCTAGCCACGACGACCCGCCCAGCGCTGCAGCAGGTCCAGGCAGAGGATCACCACGAGGCTCACGACCAGCAGGGCAGTCGCCGTCGCCGCGGCCCCGGCGTAGTCGAAGTTCTGGATCTGCTGGAACGCGTACATCGACGAGACCCGCGTGCGGTTGAGGCCCCCGGAGATGAGCAGCACCGATCCGTATTCCCCCATCGCACGGGCGAAGGCCAATGCCGTGCCGGACGCGATCGCGGGCAGCAGCACCGGCAGCACGATCCGCCGGAAGGTGGTCAGCGGCCCGGCTCCGAGCGATGCGGCCGCCTGCTCCGCCTCGGTGTCCAGGCCGATCAACACCGGCTGCACGGTGCGCACCACGAACGGGAGCGTCACGAACAGCAGGGCGAACACGATCGCGCGCTGGGTGCCGAGCAGGTTGACGCCGATGGGGCTGGTGGGTCCGTACAGGCTCAGGAGCACGAGCCCCGCGACGATCGTGGGCAGGGCGAACGGGATGTCGATGACCACCTCGACGAGGCGCCGGCCGGGGAAGTCGTCGCGGACCAGCACCCAGGCGATCAACGTCCCCATCACCGCGTTGACCGCGCTGACGCCGAGCGAGCTGAGCACGGTGAGCCGCAGCGCGTGCAGCGAGCCCGGCGTGGTGATCGCGCTCCAGAACCCGGCCCACCCGCCACCCAGACCCTTGACGGCGACGGCGGCCAGCGGGATGAGCACCAGGAGGCTCAGCCAGATGACCGCCACACCGAGTCCGAGCCCGGAGGGGCCGCCGAGTCGCGCCGACGACGCCGAGCGGGGGGCGCCGCGCGTGGGCGCGGCACCCCCCGGGGCCTCGGTGGGCAGGGTCAGGGTCATCCCGCCCC
>JAVHVL010000200.1:0-3531 GCA_032160565.1 Pseudonocardiales bacterium
CCCGGCCCGCGGCCCCAGACGCAGCCCGCACACCCCACACCCCGGCGCTGGGTGCGCCAGCGCACCGCAACCGCGGAGCGGCATCGCCGGCGCCACGGGCTGGCCGTCGAGATCGTCCGGCTGTACGCCCAGCCCGTGACGCGACGGAGCGGGCACACGGTGTAACGGTCCAGCAGAACCGCTGATCGGCAGCAGGTAGGTTTCGGCGTATGACGAGCTCGCTGGACGCCGCCATCATCCCGATCACGCTGACGGTCAACGGCCGCACCGGCCTCACCCTCTGGGCGCCGCCGTGGGAGGACGACGACGGCGAGGAATGGCAAGGCTTCCTCGGCGACGGCGCCAAGATCCTGCTCTACCCGAGCACCCGCGAGCTGGCCGCCTTCGTGGCGTCGGGCGCCGAGAACGACCTGTCCGACCACCCCGCTTGGGGGCGCATCCTGAGGCTCACCCCCGACGAGTTGCGCCCGGGCAGCGAGGACAGCTACGACCTCGACCAGGTGTACGAGTGGGCCGCGGACGAGCCCGATCCGGTGCACGTGTCCGCGCTGGCCAACGTCGTGGACATGGTCGCGAAGATCGCCGACTGCTGTGACGACGGCGCGCTGCGCCGACTGGTCGAGAACACCCCCGCCTACGAGGAGCTCGTCGACGAGGACGTCAGCTACCAGGGCAAGGAGGGGCGCAAGCGGTGGAACGAGCTCGGCGACACGATCGCCGACTCGTGGGAGCGCGCGATCGCCCGCGTCGAGTCGTGGCTGTCGTGGCAGGGCGACTTCAGCGACGCCACGCTCGAGGCCGAGACGGTGTGGGACCGCATCGGCGCTGAGCCGATCGAGATCGTGCTGCCGGACGCCACGTACCTGACCGTCCGCGCCTACGTCCCGATCGATGCCGAGGGCGACGAGACGCGCGCGGCCTTCCTCGGCACCGAGGACGACGTCGCGGTCTTTCGCGACCTGTCCGGGCTGGCGCGCTACTGCCGCACCGCCGAGGAGCACGAGCTGCACAAGCTGGAGTGGTGGGAGCAGCTCGCCGACATAGCGGACGACGAGATCTTCGCCCCGGAGAGCAGCTACGACCTGCGCAAGCCCTCGGAGGACGGCGCTGAGCTGCTCGCTGAGCTGGTTGAATTCTGCGGCCTCGAGGTGGACGCGGACGTGCTCGACAGCGCCGCCGACAAGAACATGGACCGCGACGATTGGCGCGGCCTGGTCGCCGAGGTGCAGACCTGCCTGCAGCCGCAGGACTAGCCCCGCAGGACTAGCCCCGCGGGACTAGCCCCGTAAGTAACCGCGCACCTCGGGCGCGGACGAGCGCACCGCATCGGCCGCCTGATCCTCGAAGCGGGCCTGGGACTCCCGCTCGGCCTCGACCCGCTCGGTGTACACGGCAACCTCGCGCTCGCGCGTCGCCGCGCCCCAGCCGAGGATCTCGCCGATTGTGTCCGCCACGACGGCCGCGCACTCCACGCCACGGTGCGGGTACTCGATGGAGATGCGGGTACGGCGGGTGAGCACGTCCTCCAGATGCAGCGCCCCCTCATGCGTGACGGCATAGCGGATCTCCGCCATCAGGTAGTCCGGTGCGCCGGGCACGGTCTCGAGCAGTGCCGGATCCGTGAGCCCGGGGTCCAGCACGTCGCGGATCATCGAGCCGTAGCGGTCCAGGACGTGCGTCACCCGGTACGGATGCAGCCCGTACTCCGCCGCCAGCGAGTCGACCTGGTTGCGCATCGCGAAGTAGCCGTCCGCGCCGAGCAGCGGCACCCGATCGGTGCACGACGGCGCGACCCGCCGCGGCAGGTCCTCCGAGCCGGCATCGACCGCATCGGCGGCCATCACCCGGTACGTCGTGTACTTGCCGCCGGCGATCGAGATCAGCCCAGGCACCACTCGGGCCACCGCATGCTCCCGGGACAGCGCGGACGTCTCCTCCGACTCGCCGGCCAGCAGCGGCCGCAGCCCCGCGTACACCCCGTCGATGTCCTCATGCGTCAGCGGGGCGACGAGCACCTCGTTCACGCAGTCGAGCAGGTAGTCGATGTCGGACCTCGTCGCCGCCGGATGCGCCAGGTCGAGGTTCCAGTCGGTGTCGGTGGTGCCGATCAACCAATGGTTCTTCCACGGAATGACGAACAGGACCGAGTTCGTGGTGCGCAGGATCAGGCCGGCGTCGCCGGTGATCTTCTCCTTGGGGACGACCACGTGCACCCCCTTCGACGCCCGCACGCGGAACCTGCCGCGCCCGCCGGACATCGCCTGGATCTCGTCGGTCCAGACGCCGGTGCAGTTGAGGACCACGCCGGCGCGCACGGTCGCCTCCGAGCCGCCCTCCGCGTCGCGAACGTCCACACCCACCACCCGGTCGGACTCGCGCTGGAACCCGACCGCCTCCGTCGACGCGCGCACCACCGCGCCGTACCGGGCGGCGGTACGCGCGACGGTCAGCGTGTGCCGCGCGTCGTCAGCCTGCGCGTCGAAGTAGCGGATCGCGCCGACGAGGGCATCGCGTTTCAGCCCCGGAAACATCCGCAGCGCGGCGCGGCGGCTCAGGTGCTTCTGGCCGGGCACGCTGCTGTCGCCGCCCATCGTGTCGTACAGCAACAGCCCGGCCGCGACGTAGGGCCGCTCCCACGCGCGATGCGACAGCGGGTAGAGGAACGGCACGGGCTTGACCAGGTGCGGGGCCAGGCGCGTCGTCATCAGCTCACGCTCGCGCAGCGCCTCGCGCACCAGGCCGAACTCCAGCTGTTCGAGGTAGCGCAGCCCACCGTGGAACAGCTTGGAGGAGCGGCTGGACGTGCCCGAGGCGATGTCGCGGGCCTCCACGAGCGCCACGGACAGGCCACGGGTCGCGGCGTCCAGCGCGGCTCCGGCACCGGTGACGCCGCCGCCTATCACCACCACGTCGAACTGCTCGGTGGCCAGCTTGTGCCAGGCGGCCGCGCGGTACGCCGTGTCGAGGCGTGACGCGGCGCCACCCTTCGGGATCGTCGGTACCGCTGCTTCCACAATGGGACGCTATCGCAATGAGAAGTACGCCCACCGTCGTCGCGGCAATCGATCAGGGCACCACGTCGACGCGCTGCATGCTCTTCGATCACGACGCCCGCGTGGTTGCGCAGGAGCAGGTGGAGCACCGGCAGTCCTTCCCGCGCCCGGGCTGGGTGGAGCACGACGCGGCGGAGATCTGGGCGAACACGCGGACCGTGCTCGCCGGCGCCGTGGCCCGCGCCGAGCTCCGGTCCGGGGACGTGGCCGCCGTCGGCA
This sequence comes from Pseudonocardiales bacterium, assembly GCA_032160565.1. Lineage (GTDB taxonomy): Bacteria > Actinomycetota > Actinomycetes > Mycobacteriales > Jatrophihabitantaceae > RYN-117. The sequence goes on from JAVHVL010000200.1 coordinate 3,273, forward strand.
TCACCAACCAGCGGGAGACCGCCGTCGTGTGGGACCGCGCGACCGGCACGCCGGTCGGCCCGGCCATCGTCTGGCAGGACACCCGTACCCAGGAGATCTGCGACGAGCTGGGCGCGCTCGGCGGCGGCGCGGAGCGCTACCGCGAGCGCGTCGGTCTGCCGCTCGCGACGTATTTCGCCGGCCCCAAGGTGCGCTGGATCCTCGACAACGTCGACGGTGCCCGGGCCCGCGCCGAACGCGGCGAGCTGGCGTTCGGAAC
>JAVHVL010000208.1:0-4131 GCA_032160565.1 Pseudonocardiales bacterium
AGCACGTGGCCGACATCATCAACAAGTGCGACCCGGGCCACGATCCGGTGATCGCCACCTACGAGTCCGACATCCAGCGGGCCCAGGAACAGACCGACGCCACGATCCAGAAGTTCATCGCGGCCAAGGTCACGACGGTGGTCTGCTTGACGATGGCCGCGCGTGGATCGTAGTTCTTGTAGACGCGGTGCCCGAAGCCCATGAGCTTGACGCCCGGCTCCTTGCTCTTCACCCGCTCGACGAACGCGGCGACGTCGCCACCGTCGCGGCGGATCCCCTCCAGCATCTCCAGCACCGACTGGTTCGCGCCGCCGTGCAGCGGGCCGAACAGCGCGTTGATGCCGGCGGACACCGAGGCGAACAGGTTCGCCTGCGACGAGCCGACCAGCCGCACGGTCGAGGTCGAGCAGTTCTGCTCGTGGTCGGCGTGCAGGACGAGCAGCAGGTCCAGTGCCCGGACCACGCTGGGGTCGGGCTCGTACGGCTCCGCGGGGAGGCCGAACGTCATGCGGAGGAAGTTCTCGACCAGGCCGAGCGAGTTGTCCGGATAGAGGAACGGCTGGCCGATCGACTTCTTGTACGCGTAGGCCGCGATCGTGGGGAGCTTGGCCAGCAGCCGCACGGTGGACAGCTCGACCTGCCCGGCATCGAACGGGTTCAGCGAGTCCTGGTAGAACGTCGACAGCGCCGAGACCGCCGACGACAGCACCGGCATCGGGTGGGCGTCGCGCGGGAAGCCGTCGAAGAACCGCTTCAGGTCCTCGTGCAGCAGGGTGTGGCGGCGGATCTTGTCGGCGAAGGCTTGTAGCTGGTCGGTGTTCGGCAGCTCGCCGTAGATGAGCAGGTAGCTGACCTCCACGAACGACGAGCCGGTGGCGAGCTCGTCGATTCCGTAGCCCCGGTACCGCAGGATGCCGGCGTCCCCGTCGATGTAGGTGATCTCCGACCGGCACGACGCCGTGTTCGCGAACCCCGGGTCGTAGGTGACCAGCCCCGTCTTCGACAGCAGCTTGCTGATGTCGGCACCGGCGGCACCCTCGGACGCCTCGGCCAGGGGGAGCTCGAGGGTGACGCCATCGGGCATGGTCAAAACGGCCGGCTCGGCGATTTCGGCTTCCGACATCGACGAATTCCCACTCAGGCCTGCCACGCTTCGACCCTACTGCGCGATTCGGGGCCGTTCATCGCGGCGTCGCACACCTCACCCGGACGGCGCGGTCAGGTTCTGCAGCCGGACCTGTCCGCGGGCGACCAGCCGCTGCTGCTCGTCGGAGATCTCCACTGTCCACAGCTGCTGGCTGCGGCCGCGGTGCACCGGAGTGGCGACGGCGGTCAGCTGCCCCGCACCAACCGCGCGCAGGAAGTCGGTCTGGTTGGCGACGCCCACCACCTGTCCACGCTCGCCCAGCCAAAGCCCCGCGCCGATGCTCGCAGCTGACTCCACGACCGCGCAGTAGACGCCACCGTGCACGATGCCGTACGGCTGTTGGTGGTCAGGAGTCACGAGCCAGGTGATCACGACCCGGTCGCCGCTGACCTCGCTGTACTCGAGCCCCAGAAGGGCGTCCAAGCCGACGGGGCGGTACGGGTCCGGCACAGCTCGCAAAGTACGTGACCGCGCGCGGTGCTCGATACGGCGGGGTCCGCCGGGCACACTGATCTCATGCTGGGTCTGCCTGACACCGTGACCACCTGCCTGTTCGATCTCGACGGAGTACTCACCGACACGGCGTCCGTGCATCGCGCGGCGTGGGCCCAGACGTTCAACGAGCTGCTCGGCAAGCGGGGGTTGCCGCCGTTCACCGAGCACGACTACGACGAGTACGTCGACGGCAAGCCGCGCGCGGACGGCGTGCGCGACTTCCTCGCCTCCCGCGGCATCACGCTGCCGGAAGGTGACCCCGACGACGCGCCGGACCGCGAGACGGTGCACGGTGTCGGCAACCGGAAGAACGAGCTGCTGCTGCAGCGCATCCGCGAGGACGGCGTGCGCGTCTACGAAGGCTCCCGCCGTTACCTGCAGGCCGCACGGGACGCCGGACTGCACCGCGCCGTCGTCTCGTCGAGCGCCAATACCGCCGAGGTGCTGCGCGTCACTGGGTTGGACGAGCTCGTCGAGGGTCGCGTCGACGGCAAGACCCTCATCGCGAAACACCTGCGCGGCAAACCCGCTCCGGACTCGTTTCTCGCCGGAGCCGCGCTGCTCGGCGCGACCGCGAAGGAGTCCGCCGTCTTCGAGGACGCCACCGCCGGCGTGCAGGCCGGGCGCGCCGGCGACTTCGGCTTCGTCGTCGGTGTCAACCGGCTCGACGACGAGCACGGGGCGGCGCTGCGCGCGTCGGGGGCGGACATTGTCGTCGGCGACCTGGAGGAGCTGCTGTGATCTCGCACCACAGGTACCCGATCGAGCCCTGGCAGCTGCGCGAGGTGGGGCTCGATCTCGGCGAGCTTGCCCAGTCCGAGTCGCTGTTCGCGCTGTCCAACGGGCACATCGGCCTGCGCGGCAACCTGGACGAGGGCGATCCGTCCGGGCTCCCCGGCACGTACCTCAACTCGTTCTACGAGACCCGGCCGCTGCCGTACGCCGAGGCCGGCTACGGGTTCCCGGAGACCGGACAGACCATCCTGAACGTCACCAACGGCAAGGTGATCAGGCTGCTGGTCGACGACGAGCCGTTCGACCTGCGCTATGGCGAGCTGATCGACCACGAGCGGATCCTGGACCTGCGCGGCGGGGTGCTGCATCGGCGCGTCGAGTGGGCCTCACCCGCGGGCCAGCGCATCCGGCTGCACACCAAGCGGTTGGTGTCGCTGACGCAGCGGTCGATCGTGGCGATCCACTACGAGGTGGAGGCGCTGGACCAGCCGGCCCGCGTCGTGATCCAGTCCGAGCTCGTCGCCAACGAGCAGTTGCCCAGGCAGTCGAGCGACCCCCGCGTCGCCGCGCTGCTCGAGGCCCCGCTGGAGTCCGTCGAGTTCGACGGGCACGGCACCCGGGCCTGGCTGCTGCACCGCACCAAGTCCAGCCGACTGCACATGGCCGCGGCCATGGAGCACGCATTCAACGGCGACACCGCACCGACAAGTCAGCTCGTCGTCCACCCGGACTGGGCGCGCGTGACGTCCGGGACCGTGCTCCAGCCGGGGGAGCGGCTGTCGTTGACGAAGTTCGTCGCCTACGGCTGGTCCAGCCAGCGGACGGTACCGGCGCTGCGCGATCAGGTGGACGCGGCACTTGCCGGGGCCGTCTATGCCGGGTGGCAGCAGCTGGTCGACGACCAGCGCACCGCCCTGGACCTGTTCTGGGAAGGCGGCGACGTCGAGATCGACGGTGACCCGGCCGTGCAGCAGGCGGTCCGCTTCGGGCTGTTCCACACCTTCCAGGCCGCGTCCCGCGCCGAGCAGCGCGCCATTCCGGCGAAGGGGCTCACCGGCCCGGGCTACGACGGTCATGCGTTCTGGGACACCGAGAGCTTTGTGCTGCCGGTGCTGACCGCGACGGCACCGCACGCAGTGGCCGACGCGCTGAAGTGGCGCGCCTCGACGCTGGACCTGGCGCTGGAGCGGGCCCGCACGCTGAAGCTGCGCGGGGCCGCCCTGCCGTGGCGGACGATCCGGGGTCAGGAGTGCTCCGGATACTGGCCGGCCGGTGCCGCGGCGTTCCACGTCAACGCCGACGTCGCCGTCGCCGCCGTCCGGTACGTGCGGTGGACCGGCGACGACGACTTCGACCGGGACGTCGCCCTGCCGCTACTGGTCGAGACGGCCCGCCTGTGGAGGTCGCTGGGGTATCACGGCGCGGACGGCCAATACCACATCGACGGCATAACCGGCCCGGACGAGTACAGCGCGATCGTGGACGACAACGTCTACACGAACCTGATGGCCAAGGTGAATCTCGCCGAGGCGGCCAACTGCGCGCAGCGCTGGCCGGAGCAGGCCGCGGCGATGCACGTCGGCGAGGACGAGTTGTCGTCCTGGCGCGAGGCGGCCGCGGTCGTCGCGGTGCCATACGACGAGAAGCGCCAGGTGCACCAGCAGGACAAGGGATTCACCGAGCACGACGTGTGGGACTTCGAAGCCACGGCCGCGGAGGGCGCCTACCCGCTGCTGCTGCATGCGCCGTACTTC
>JAVHVL010000220.1:0-5805 GCA_032160565.1 Pseudonocardiales bacterium
GGCGCCGCACTCCGTTGATGACGACGACCGCGCGGGCCACCAGTTCGCCGTAGCCGTGTTCGCTGAGCCAGTCGAGCGTGAGCGCCGCCGCTCGAGCACCGTCGAGGGCCGGGCGCAGCACGACGACGAGTTGATCGGCCTCGGCCAAGAGCCCCTGGTTGGCGCTGTCGAGGATGCCGGTCCCGGTGTCGAGCAGGATCAGGTTGTAGTAGTGGTCGAGCAGCTCGATCACGCGCTGATATGCGTTTCGGTCGAGTGCCGACCCGATGCGCGGGTCGTCGTTCGACGCGAGCACTTCCAGCCGCGATTCGGGCGCCTGGGCGGTGTAGTCGCGCAGATCCGCGTAGCTCGAGACGAGCTGCATCTCGTCGAGCAGATCGGTGATGGTGCGTGCGCACGGACGCGACACCCGGTGCGCGAGGTTCCCGGCGTCCGGGTTGGCGTCCACGGCGACGACCCGGTCACCGCGCAGCGTGGCGTAGGTGCTGCCCAGCGCCAGCGTGATCGTCGTCTTGCCGACCCCGCCTTTGCGGCTCATCACGACCACCCGCCGTGAGCCCTTGATGGGCGCGGTGACGCGGGCGAGCAGCGTGGCGCGCCGGCGCTCGTCGGAGGTGGGGCCGGGGCTGATCGCTCCGGCGGTGGCGCGGTGGACGGCGCGCCGCCAGACCGAGTCGGAGCGCGGGCCGCCGGGCGGGCCGAGGATCACCTCGTCGGTCAACGCGGCAGCGGTCAGGTCGCCGGAGATCGGAGTTTCGCTCATAGATGTCTCCCGGGTCGGTTCGTCACGTCGCCCAACGACGACGTGCGGAACGGCGCGCCGCAACAGGCGAACCGCCATCTGCTGAAGCAGGACTGCAATGCCGAGCAGCGGCACGGCGAGGAACACGATCGACACCACCGCGAGCCCGAGCGCCGGCACGTCGTGGAGCCGCCAGGCGATCGAGATCAACGAGACCTGGCGCGCGATCGCGTCGGCCGTGCGGTGGACCAAGACCGGCAGGCTGTACAGCAACCAGCCGAACGCGCCCACCAGCAGCGGAGCCACCACGAGTACCCACCCGACGACGATCCGCCGCGCGGCAGGGCGTAGCTCGCGCAGCTTGGGATCCGCCGCGCGCCCGGGAATCAGGTGCCGCAACACCGGTCGCATCCGCGCGAACAGGTCAGGAACGCCGGCGATGTCGGACAGCAGGAAGTAGCCGTCGAAGCGCACGGTCGGGACCAGCTGCTGCAGCATCTCCAGATGCATGAGCAGGGCGGTCAGCAGGAAAACGCCCTGGCCCGTGGTCAGGTAGGCGCCACCAAGCGCCAGCAGGCACCATACGTTCAGGTACAGGCCGCCGAGATCGGTTCGGATCCGCCCGGCGCGACCGAGGCGATAGGAATCCGTGACGTTGGTAAAGAATGCGGGGAACACGAGGTAGATGCCGAAGCCGATCACCCCGGGCTGGGCGCCACCGTAGGCGCAGGCCGCCGCGTGCCCGAGCTCGTGCACGAGCGCCCCGAGCGAGAGCAGGAAGAGCACCGCCAGCACGAACGACGGCGTCGCCAGCACCTGCCCCAGCGCCGAACTGAGGCTTGCGCGACGCACCTGCACGACGTCGACCACGACGAGTGCCGCAACGGCGGCCACGACGACCTCGGCCCGAAACACAGGCGCCATCACCCTGGCGCTGGCCTGCACGGCACGCGCCGGCACCAGCGTGCGCCGAAAGCGCAACGCCAGCAGCGGATCCGAGCGGGGGAGCGACTTCCGCCGCACGGTCGGAGCGGGGTCGAGATTCTGGACGAGGCCGATCGGTTCGAGCTTCTTGGTGAGCAGCATGCGCAGCCCCTCGACGGTCAGGTCGCGCCCGTACGCGTCACTGACCGCGGAGGCGACTTGGCGCGTGTCGCGGTCGGCCGACACCTCCCGGGCGACGAGATACAGCAGGTGGGAGACCTGCACGATCTGCCCGTCACCCCGGCGCAGCAAGTAGCTCGGGTCACGCAGCCCCGACTGTTGCACTTCGCCGAGATCACGTGTTCCGGCTGTCCGGCACCAGCGCTCGGCCGCTGGCGGCACGGTGTTGATCGTCATCGCATCCCCGCCGGTGTAGGCAGCAGGTGGGCCGGCACCGCCGAACCCACCCGCCACGTGCGAGCCCTCGCCTAGAACTGCCAGGCGGACAGCTGTTGTCCTGCCAGCGACGACGCCGATGCGCCGGCGCTCGCGGCGTTGATCGCCAACGAGATGTTCACACCGATCACGTTGGTGACGTTGACGCTCCAGAGCGTCTCCCTGGCGGGGAGAAGCTCGATCGCCTGGGTGGCGAGCTCCTCATCGCACAGGACCAGATGCCGCTCCATACCGGTCACCTCCTGTGAGTCGTGGCCTGGCCCGCCGCCTCAGCCGATGTGCTCAGCGGGCCACGCAGGGGCCGATACGGATCAGCTCTGCCAGATGTAGATGCTCTGGTTCGCCGCGCTGCGTGCGTGCGCGTACACGCTCGCCGCATTGAGCGCCAGGGACGAGTTCGAGGCCACTACGTTCGCCCAGCTGCCATGGAAGTACAGGGTCTCCCGTGCCGGCAGCAAGTCGATGCGCTCGTCCTCCAGCTCGCACAGGCTCAGCTCTTCATGCATATCGTTCACCCCCCTCCGTTGTCCGATCCGGGTGGTTTGACGCATGCCAGTACGCCACGTCCTGCGTTACTCGGCCGTTACTCGTGCCGCGTTCGCCGCGGTGCTTCAGGTGGCGAGACCGCTCCCAGTGCCGCAGACTTGCCTGGCACGATGATCAAGTAACCGCTCGCAGAGGGAACGGCAGGCAGCCGCAATGATGATCCGAGATGCCGTCGACGACGGGTTCGGCGTGCTCGTGATCCGGGTCTGGCACGAACCGGACTCCGAGAAGCCCTTCCGCGCGCGGCTCATCTACGGCGGCGTCGACCAGGAGAACTCGGCCGGGGCGACGGCCACCGATCCCGATGACGTGGTCGAGGCGGTACGTCGCTGGCTGGACGAGCGGACCCGCGAAAAAGCCAACTCTTGACAGGGGATCATCGCGGGAGAACCGTGATCAGCATCGGTCACGTGCACTGAGCGGCTTCCCGGGGGGGAAAGTCGCCCCAGCGGCCGGCGGGGGTGATCGCTTTGGCATTGCTACAGCAACGCGCCGGACCGGCCGCACCGCGGACGCCCGAGCCTGCGGCACCGCGGACGCCCGAGCCTGCGGCACAGTGGAGTCCGGCAGCACCGTGGCGTCTGATGCTGTTCGATTCCTGGCATCTACGCCGTGCCGACGTGGACGTGCCGCTGCACCGTCGAGGGCAGCGATTGATCGCCCTGCTGGCGTTACGGGGCGAGCGGCCGCGGGGCTACATCGCGGGCGTGCTGTGGCCGGAGAGCACCGAGCAGCGTGCCACCGGCAATCTCCGGGCCGCCGTGTGGCGTATCGACCATGAGGCCCCGGGGATACTGCTGCACAGCCGCTCGCACCTGCGGCTCGACGATCCGGTGGTGCTGGACGTCGATGCCGTCAGCCGCTGCGCCGCCGGGATCTTCGGCTGGACCGACGGCGGCCAGCCACTGGACCGGGCCACCTGCCTGCGGAGCCTGCCATTGCTGCTGTGCGGCGACGTGCTGCCGGGTTGGTACGACGACTGGGTGACCTACGAGCGTGCCCGCCTGGCCCAGCTTCGGCTGCATGCACTCGAGCTTCTGGCCGACCTGCTCGTCGATCGCGGCGAGATCTCCGCGGCCCTGCTTGCGGCGTCCGCGGCGGTCGCCATCGAGCCGCTGCGCGAGGCCGCCACGCGGGCCCTCATCCGCGCCCAGATCGAGGATGGCAACTATCACGGCGCGCTGCGCGACTACGAGGCCTACCGGTCCCGCGTTCAGGCCGAGCTGGGGCTGCTGCCGTCAGGCCGGTTGGACGCCCTCATGCGTCCGCTGCTCGAACACCGAAACTCGCCGGCCCTCCGCAACGAGACCTGCCCGGTTGTGGCGTAGCGAGCCGCGAGATCGGCCCAAGGGCGATGGCCACTACGTGCAATGCCCAGCGCGAGGGAGTACGGCCGCGACGAGGCTGGCGATCACGGACAACCACGCGGCCGCGGCGGACACGAGCTGGTAGGCGAAACCGTTGCGCTGGTCGCACCCGGCTACGACTCGCCGATGACCCGCAGCGTGGGCATGTGCGCGATAGTCATATGCGGCTTGCGTGCCGAGATAGGAGCCCCGCCATGAATGTTCAGGCCCCGGAGGAGACGCCTCTGCTCAAGCGCATCCGCGCGTCGGTCATCGGTGACGACCAGGTGATGCCGGGCCCGTACGGGCCGCGGCGGGTGACCTATGCCGACTACACGGCGTCCGGGCGCGCATTGAGCTTCCTGGAGGACTTCATCCGCGACGAGGTGCTGCCGCGTTACGCCAATACCCACACCGAATCCAGTGGCACCGGGTTGCAGACGACCCGGCTGCGCGAGGACGCGCGCGCGATCATCCGTGACGCGGTGGGCGGCGATGACCGCACGGTGGTGATCTTCGCCGGCTCGGGCTGCACCGGGGCGATCGACAAGCTCATCGGAATCCTCGGCCTGCGCATCCCCGCCGGCCTCGACGAGCGCTATCGCCTCAGCTCCGCAATCCCTGCCGCCGAGCGACCGGTGGTGTTCATCGGACCGTTCGAACACCATTCCAACGAGCTGCCGTGGCGCGAGTCGATCGCCGACGTCGTGCTCATCCCACAGGACAGCGACGGCCACATCGACGCCACGGAACTGGAGCGCCAACTCGTCCGGTACGCCGAGCGGACGGTGAAGATCGGTTCGTTCTCGGCCGCCAGCAACGTGACCGGCATCGTCAGCGACACCCATCGGATCTCGGCGCTGCTGCATCGGCACGGCGCGCTGTCGTTCTGGGACTTCGCCGCCGCGGCACCCTACGTCGACATCGAGATGTTCGGCGACTCCGACCGCGATCCCCTAGCGTACAAGGACGCGATCTTCCTCAGTCCGCACAAGTTCATCGGCGGACCGAGCACGCCCGGCGTGCTCGTCGCGCGACGGGAACTCCTGCGCAATCGAGTTCCTGACGTGCCCGGCGGCGGCACCGTCGCCTACGTCAATCCGACCGAGCATCGCTACCTGACCGACCCCGCGCAGCGTGAGGAGGGCGGCACCCCGGCGATAGTCGAGTCGATCCGGGCCGGGCTGGTCTTCCAGCTCAAGCAGGCAGTCGGCATCGACGTGATCCGCGCTCACGAGGAGCGGTACCTGCGCCGTGCCGTAGCGGCCTGGCAGGACGAGCCGGCCATCGAGATCCTCGGCAACCTCGACGCAGAACGGCTGTCCATCGTCTCCTTCGTGGTCCGGGCGCCCAGCGGTCGCTACCTGCACCACAACTTCGTCGTCTCCCTCCTCAACGACCTGTTCGGCATCCAATCCCGGGGCGGCTGCTCGTGTGCCGGGCCGTACGGGCACCGGCTCCTCGGCATCGACCTGGAACGCTCACACGAGTTCGAGCGCGAGATCGCCCACGGCTGCGAGGGGATCAAACCCGGCTGGGTCCGGGTGAACTTCAACTACTTCATCTCCGAGCCGGTCTTCGCCTACATCGTCGAAGCAGTTCGCATGGTCGCCCGCGACGGCTGGCGGCTACTCGGCGACTACCGGTTCGACCCGGCGACCGGACTCTGGCGGCACCGAATCGGACTCGTCGAGCCGCCGCTGCGGCTGAGCCAAGTCGGCTACGACGACGACGGGACGATGCGCTACCCACACCACGACGACAGGGCCCCCGAGTCGCAGCTCGCGGACT
>JAVHVL010000235.1:0-7247 GCA_032160565.1 Pseudonocardiales bacterium
GGGCGTCCGCCCGGTCAAGGGGCAGACCCTGCGGCTGCGGCTGCCCGGCGAGCCCCGGCTGCGGCACGTCGTCCGCGGCTCGGTGAAGGGCGCGCCGATCTACCTCGTCCCCCGGGCCGACGGGCAGCTCATCGTCGGCGCGTCCTCGGAGGAGGCGGGTTACGACCTCACCCCCCGCGCGGGCGCTGTGTACGAGCTGCTGCGGGACGCGCAGTCCGTCTTCCCCGAGCTCGGTGAGGCCGTCCTCGAGGAGGTGAGCACGGGGCTGCGCCCCGGCTCGCCGGACAACGCCCCGCTGCTAGGCCCCACCGGCGTGGACGGCCTGGTCTTCGCGACCGGCCACTACCGCAACGGCATCCTGCTCACCCCGGTGACGGCCGACGGCATCGCCGACCTCGTCGCCGGCGGCACGCTGCCGAGCCACTTGGAGCCGTTCGCGCCCGCGCGGTTCCGCCAGGAGGTGCCCGCATGACAGTCGAGCTGAACGGCGCCGAAATGCAGCTCGCGGACGGCACCACGCTCGCCGCCCTGATGGCCGAGCTCACCGGCTCCACCCGCGGCACGGCGGCCGTCGTGGACGGCGAGGTCGTGCCGCGCGGCGAATGGAGCGGCTACGAGTTGCGACCCGGACAGCACGTCGAACTGATCACCGCCGTGCAGGGAGGCTGAGAGCCATGGACGACCCCTTCCTCATCGCAGGCGTCGAGCTGGCCTCGCGCCTCATCCTCGGCACCGGCGGCGCGCCGAGCCTGCAGATCGTCGACGAGGCCCTCGCCGCGTCGCAGACCGCGATGTGCACCGTCGCCATGCGGCGCGTCGACCCGGGAACCAGCGGCTCGATCCTCGACGTGCTCGACCGCCGCGGCGTTCGTGTCCTGCCCAACACCGCCGGCTGCCGCACCGCCCGCGAGGCCGTCCGCACCGCGCAGCTCGCCCGGGAGGCACTCGAGACCGACTGGGTGAAGCTCGAGGTGATCGCCGACGAGCGCACCCTGCTCCCCGACCCGATCGAGCTGCTCGACGCGGCGCAAACCCTGGTGGCGCAGGGCTTCCAGGTGCTGCCGTACACCAACGACGACCCGATCCTCGCGCGCCGCCTGCAGCAGGCCGGCTGCGTGGCGGTCATGCCGCTCGGCTCCCCCATCGGAAGCGGCCTCGGGATCCGCAACCCGGACAACATCGAGATGATCGTCGGCGAGGCGGAGGTGCCGGTGATCCTGGACGCCGGCATCGGCACGGCGTCGGACGCCGCCCTCGCCATGGAGCTCGGCTGTGACGGCGTGCTGCTGGCCTCCGCGGTCACCCGCGCGCAGGATCCGGCTCGGATGGCCGAGGCGATGGCCGCGGCGGTGCACGCCGGGCGCCTCGCCCGCCTCGCCGGGCGCATCCCGCGCCGGCAGCACGCCCAGGCTTCCTCTCCGACGGAGGGGATGGCCGTGCTCTGAGGAGCACGGCAACCACCACAACCGCGGGAGCTCGTAAGGGCTGAGAGGGCGGCACCGACCACCGGAGCCGCCGACCGCCGAACCCGCCGGGTAATGCCGGCGCCCAGGGAGAGTTGATGACAGTCCTCGATGACACCGTGCGGGTGGTTCCGGAGAACGAACCGGGACGTACCCTCGCAGATCGCCAACCGCGCACGCTCGGCGTGTTCGACATGGTCGCGCTGTGGGGCAACCTCGGTGTGAGCCTGCTCGGCCCGACCGCGGCGCTGTTCGTGCTAGCGCCGACCGGGGTGAACATGTCGCTGGCCGCTGCCTTCACCGCGGTGGTGCTCGGCTCCGTCATCGGGACGATCCCCGTGGCGCTGTCGGCGATGGCGGGTACCGAGACCGGCAGCCCGGCGATGGTGCTGCTGCGGGGGCTGTTCGGCGCTCGCGTGTCCTATGTCCCGACGATCCTCAACCTGCTGCAGTGCCTCGGCTGGGGCATCTTCGAGTTGGTCGTGATCGCCACGGCTGCCGAGCAGCTGTTGCCTTGGCACGTGCGCTGGGCCTACATCGTGCTCGCAGGCGTCCTGACCACGCTGATGTCGCTGCGCCCGCTCGGTGTCGTGCGGACATTGCGCAAGTACGCGCTTGTCGCGGTGCTCCTGTCGAGCGTGTACTTCCTCGTGCAGTTCGCCCGCGAACCACTCCCCAGCCTCACCGCCGGCGGCTGGTCGGGCTTCTGGCTGGCGACGGACGCGGTCATGGCGGTCTCGATCTCGTGGGTGCCGCTCGCCGCCGACTACACCCGCCACGCACGCTCCGGCCGGGCTGCGTTCAGCGGCTCGCTGCTCGGCTACTCGCTGACCCAGATCGCCTACTACACACTCGGATTGCTGGCCTTCTCGACGGTCGTCCATGGCGATGACCCCAGCCATTCGCCGCTCTTCTCGGCGTTCATCGCGCTGCCGTTGGGCTGGCTGCCGTTCGCGATCCTCGTACTGCGTGAGCTCGACGAGTCCTTCACCAATGTGTACTCGACCGTCGTCTCGGTGCAGAACCTGCGCCCGCTTGCCGACAGGCGCGTGCTCGCCCTGGTGATCGGCACTGTCGCAACGCTCGGCGCGCTCGCCCTTGGCATCGGTGACTACCAGAACTTCCTCTACCTCATCGGTTCGGTGTTCATCCCGATGTCGGCGGTCTTCATCGTCGACTTCTTCGTGTTGGGCCGCGGCCGACGCTGGGATACCTCCGAGTCGGCACCTGCACGCTGGCTGATGCTCCTGCCGTGGGCCCTGGGTTTCTGCACGTACCAGCTCATCAACCCGGGCTACATCTCCTGGTGGTCGAAGGGCTGGACCCATGTCGACAGCTGGCTGCACTTCACCCCGGCGACGTGGATGAGCGCCTCGCTACTGTCGTTCCTCGTCGCCGCGGTGGCCACCCTGCCCGCCGCGCTGGTGCGACCGAGGACGAAGGAGCCTGCGTGCTGATCCATCCCGAGGTCTCGGCCGCGCTCGCGGACGGGCGGCCGGTCGTCGCACTGGAGAGCACGATCATCAGCCACGGCCTGCCGCGCCCGGACAACCTGCGGATCGCGCGCGAGATCGAGGACGCGGTGCGTGCCGGCGGCGCCGTCCCAGCCACGATCGCGGTCCTCGACGGCGACGCGCGCGTCGGCCTCGACGACGACGCGCTCGACCGCGTGGCAGGCGAGGACAGCGTCGTGAAGGTGAGCGTGCGCGACGTCGCCACGGTGGCCGCCCGGGGCGGGGTGGGGGCGACCACGGTGGCCTCCACGGCGCACCTCGCCGCCCGGGCCGGCATCCGCGTCTTCGCCACCGGGGGTCTGGGCGGGGTGCACCGCGGCGCGCGCGACACCTGGGACGAGTCGGCGGACCTGATCACGCTGTCGCGCACTCCGGTGCTCGTCGTGTGCGCAGGGGTGAAGTCGATCCTCGACGTCGCGGCCACCCTGGAGCGGCTGGAGACGCTGAACGTGGGCGTGCTGGGCTACCGCACGCACCGGTTCCCCGGCTTCTACCGCGCCGACTCCGGCCACCCGCTGGACTGGCGGGTGGAGTCCGCGGCCGAGGTGGCTGCCGTGCTGCGCGCCCGTGAGCTGCTCGGCACCGACGCCTACGGCATGGTCCTCGCGAACCCCATCGCGGCCGCAGACGAGCTAGACGCCGAGCTGCACGATCGCGTGCTGCGCGGCGGGCTCGCGGCGGCCGACGCGGCCGGCATCCACGGCAAGGAGGTCACCCCCTTCCTGCTCGACTACTTCCACCGCGAGACCCACGGCGCCTCGCTCGCGGCCAACGTCGCGCTGGTGCTGAGCAACGCCCGGCTCGCGGCCGAGGTGGCCGTGGAGCTCGCGACACCGTGAGCCCGCTCGTCCGCGACGTCCTGGGGAAACGGCTGGTCGTCGACCCGCCGCCGCATGTGGTGTGCCTGGGCGACGTGATGGTCGACGTCGTGGCCCACCTGCCGGGTCCGCTGGCGGTGGGCAACGACACTCCCGCCCCGATCTCGCTGTACGGCGGCGGCTCCGCGGCGAACACCGCCAGCTGGCTGGAGCTGCTCGGCGTGCCGACCACGTTGATCGCCAAGGTAGGCGACGACGTCTTCGGCACCTGGTCCACGGAGCAGTTCGCGTGGCTCAGCAAGGACCTGGCGGTCGACCCGGCGCTCACCACCGGCACCTGCCTCGTCCTGGTAGGCCCGGACGGCGAGCGGACGATGGTGCCGGACACCGGGGCGAACACAGCACTCGCGCCGGAGGACGTCGAACCCGAGGACTTCACCCCCGGCCGGTACCTGCACGTCTCCGGCTACTCGCTGTTCAACGACGCCCGCCCGGCCGCGCTACATGCTCTCGCGCTGGCCCGGCACGCCGGCATGACGATCTCGGTCGGCGCCGCGTCGGCCGGCCCGCTGGAATCCGCGGGGGCGGAGGCGTTCCTCGACTGGGTCGGCTCGGACCTGCTGCTGTTCGCCAACCGGGACGAGGCCCGCGTGCTCACCGGGCTGAGCAATCCCCGGGCGGCCGCCACGGCGCTCGCGGCCCGCGTCGGTCGGGTGGCGGTGACGGTAGGCGTGCGCGGGTCGCTGTGGTGCGACGGCGGCGAGGTCATCTACGAGCCCACCGTCGCGGTCGAACCGGTGGACACGACGGGCGCCGGGGACGCCTACGCCGCGGCGATGCTGTGGGCCCTCGGCCAGGGTGCCACTCCGCCCGCCGCTCTGCAGCTGGCGAATGCCTTCGGCCGCGACGCCTGCCTGCACCGTGGCGGGCGACCCAGCCCGCTTCAGCCGCTGCTGTAGGACAGGTTGGCCCCCTGGAGCGAGATCGTGATCCCCGTCGGGCCGGCCGTCACCGACTGCAGCCGGAGGCCGAACGGCAGGCGCACCAGGGGGATGGGTGCTCCGAACGCAGTCGCAAGTTGGTCGGCGACGGCCTGCGGAACCGTCGCCCCGGCCACGGAGACCTGCGGGTTGACGAAGCTGAGCACGTCGTCGGCGGAGATCCGCACCTCGGCGCTGATCTGGCCGGTGATCTGCTGGCCGGCGACGGTGACCGTCTTCGTCGCCTTGATCCGGCCGCGGCCGTCGGCGCTCGGACCGGCGTACGCGATCGGGATGCCGGCGGCGCTCGACAGGTCGGCGTACGACACGAACGCCTCCGCCTGCACCGTGTCGGCACGCGCCGAGTTGAAGTGGCTGGACACCCGCACGTGGTGCAGATGCAGGGTCAGCTTCGCCACCCGGACGGTCTTGCCGTTGCGGCCGAGCAACAGGTCGGTGGCGGTCAGGTCGACCTGGCGGAAGTCACGGCCGGCCAGCTGGGTGAGGAACGGGAAGCCGCGGATCCGGACCGACGGCCGGTGATCGAGCCCCTCGGACTTCTGGAACGTCTTGGCCGCCTCGGTATCCGCGATGGCGACGGCGATGCGGTCGGCCGCGACGAGCAGCCCGAGCAGCACGACGAGCGCCCCCACCCACCAGCGCCACCAGGCGCGCCGACGTCGGGGGGCGCGCCGCGTCGGCGCGTCGGCGATCGTCACGCGAGTAATCCTGCCATCCGACAGAATCTGCCCATGCCGGCCGCCGCTTTACCGCACCCCGTCCTCGGTGAGCGCGTCGTGCGCCATGGCTTCACGGCCCGCCCCGCGCGCACCGTCGCCGACGCGGCCCGGCTCACCTGCGCTATCCAGGCCCAGGACCCGGCGGCGTCCCGGCTGGGGGTGCGGTCCCGGTCGGCAACGCTCGTGGCGGACGACGTGCGAACGGCGATCGAGCGCGACCGAAGCGTGGTGCGGACCTGGCTCATGCGGGCGACGATCCACCTCGTGGCCACCGAGGACGTGCGCTGGCTGACCGCGGCGTTCGGGGCGGCGAACGCCCGGAAGTTCCGCAAGCGCTGGCTGGACCTGGGGCTGACCGACGAGCTGCTCGCACGCGCCGTGGCCGAGCTGCCGGACATCCTGTCCGTGGGGCCGCTGACCCGTACCGAGATCGTCGACGAGCTGGAGGGGCGCGGCGTCGTCATCGACCGCACCGACCAGGCACCCACCCATCTGATGCTGCACGCGACGACGCTGGGGCTGGTGTGCCGCGGGCCGGACCGGGGGCGGGACGCGACGTTCGCGCTGCTCGACCAGTGGGTGCCGGACGCCCCCGCAGGACCCCGCGGCGACGAGGCCCTCGCCGAGCTGGCGCGCCGCTTCTTCATCGCCTACTCGCCGGCCACCGCCGCCGACTTCACCACGTGGTCCGGCCTGCCCTCGTCGCGGGCGATCGGGCTGATCCGCGACGAGCTCACGCCGGTTGACCTTGACGGCCGCACCGCATATCGGCTGGGCAGCGTCGCGCCGCAGGGCGGGCTGCGGCTGCTGTCCGGGTTCGACAACTACCTGGTGGGCTATCGCGAGCGCAGCCTGATCATCGACGAGGAGCGGCGGGCGGCGGTGTACGTGGGTGGCGTGATCAAGCCGACGGTGCTGCTGGACGGCCGGGTTATCGGCATCTGGCGGCTGAGCCGCGAGCGGGGCGCCGCGACCGTCGAGGTCACCGCATTCCGGAGCCTCACGCGCGCCCGCAAGAGGTGCGTCGAGGCCGAGGTCGCGGACATCGGCCGCTTCGTCGGCGCGCCCATCGAGCTTGCGTATCGCGAGGTCTAGCCCGGGATCGGCGTCAGCCGACGCCCGCAGCGTCCATGCCGCGCAGCTCCTTCTTCAGTTCGGTGATCTCGTCCCGCAGCCGCGCCGCGACCTCGAACTGCAGCTCGCGCGCCGCGCCCATCATCTGGTCGTTCAACTGCTGGATGAGGTCGGCGAGCTCGGCACGCGGCATCGTGCTGACGTCCAGGCCACCACCGGCGTGCGCGCCGACGCCGACCACGCCCGGTGAGACCCCGCGCCCGCCCCGGCCCGGCACCGCCGACTTGCCCCGGGACTGCGAGCGCCCGGAGCCGCCGACGCTCGTGAGCATCTCCTCCGTGTCCGCCGCCTCTCGCGCGAGCATGTCGGTGATGTCGGCGATCCGCTTGCGCAGGGGCTGGGGGTCCAGGCCGCGCTCCACGTTGTAGGCGATCTGCTTCTCGCGGCGGCGGTTGGTCTCCTCGATCGCCCGCTGCATGGATGGGGTGATCGAGTCGGCGTACATGTGCACCTGGCCGGAGACGTTGCGCGCCGCACGCCCGATGGTCTGGATCAGCGCCGTGCCCGAGCGGAGGAACCCCTCCTTGTCGGCGTCCAGGATCGACACGAGGGACACCTCGGGAAGGTCGAGGCCCTCGCGGAGCAGGTTGATGCCGAC
>JAVHVL010000238.1:0-3055 GCA_032160565.1 Pseudonocardiales bacterium
CAGCATCGATCTGCTGCCGGCGGAGCGCGGCTGACCGGTGTGTCGACCCGGTGGGCAGTGCTGCGGATGGCCGCGGTCGAACGCCACGCCGACAAGTAGGACGCCCCCCTCGATCTGGGCCATGGCCTGCCGCAGCTACGTCGTCATGAGGTGCAGCACGGTCGAGTCGACCACGGCGATGGCGCTCGGCGAGCTGCCGGAGAAGGCGGGTGCGGTCCTCGTCGACGCGACGCTGTGTCTGGGCGAGCCGGCGGCCGAGGACGCGTCGATGCTGATCATGTGCGGCCGCGACGACGCGGCGCTCGATCGCATCGACCCCGTGCTCGCAACGGTCGGCAAGGACACCTACCGCCTGGGCGGGGTCGGCGCCGGCCAAATCGGCAAGATGCTGAACAACTACCTGCTGTGGAACTCCGTCGTCGCGAACTACGGGGCGCTTCGCCTCGGCGGCCGGCTGGGCCTCGACCTCGAGGCGCTGCGCCAGTCGCTGATGCTCAGCAGCGGCAACAACTGGGCATTGGAGACGTGGCTGCGGGCGCGGCCGATGCCGTGGGCGGAGAAGGACATGCGCATCGTCATGCAGCACGCCGACCTGGTGGACTTCAGCTACTCGTTCTGGCTCGTCGACCATCCGCGGGGGCTGACGTTGGTCGACTGCGACTTCCACGCACCCGCGGCCGCGCGCAAGTCGATCGTGTTCGAGCGGACGGCCGTCGAGGCACTGGCGTTGCTGGGCATCGGCCCTGCAGAGATCAACGCCGTCGTCCTGACCCACCTGCATTTCGATCACGCCGGGTCGCTGCCCGATTTCCCGGAGGCGACGGTGTACTTGCAGCGGGGCGAGCTGGACTACTTCAGCGGGCGGCTCATGCGGTTCCCGTTGTGTGCCAGCGGGCTGGACGCCGAGGATCTGGCAGCCGTCCGCGCGTTGCAACAGGGTGGCCGGCTGGTCCTTCTCCGCGGCGACACCCAGGTGCTGCCGGGGGTGCGCACGCACCACGTCGGGGGCCACACGCCTGGCACCCAACTCGTGTCGGTCACCGACGGCCCCGGGCGCGTGGTGCTGACCGCCGACGCCGCGCATCTGTAGGCGAACCTATCGGCCGGCGTGCCGTTCCCTGTGCTGCACGACGTCCCATCCAGCTGCGTGGCCTTCGAGGTCATCTCCGGCATGGATGACGATGCGACCGAGATCATCCCCGGGCACGACGGCGAGGTGCGCCGTCGCTTCGAGCCGGTCGCCGGAACCCCGAACGGCAGCGTGGTCACCCTGCTGTGAGCCCGGTAGGAGGATGTGCGGCGGGTCCGCCGGATTTGACAATTCCGGTCATCATTCGTGAGGGTAGGCATACCTAACACGGAGGTTGGATCGTGGATCTGTCGAAGACGCTGCTGCTCGGCTTCATCGCCGGCGTCACGATCGTGCTCGGCCTGCCCATCGGCCGGATCAGGCGCCCGATGCCGTCGCTGCGGCTCTTCCTGAACGCCACCGCCGTCGGGGTGTTGCTGTTCCTGGTCTGGGATGTCCTGTCCGCCGCGTGGGCGCCGATCGACTCCGCGCTCGCCGCGGCGCACGCGCACACCGGTGGCCTGGCGCCGGCCTTCGGCTACGGGGCGCTGTTCGCGGGCGGGCTGGCGGTCGGGCTGCTGTCGCTGGTCGCGTACGAGCGCTACATGAGCCGCGTCGCAGGGCGAGCCGCCCAACCGCAGTTCGGCCCCGGGGCGATGTCCGTGCACGAGCGCCCGTCCCGAGCCGGGATGGCCGGCTGGTCGGCCGCGCGCCGGCTGGCCCTGCTCATCGCCGTGGGTATCGGACTGCACAACTTCGCCGAGGGGCTGGCGATCGGGCAGTCGGCGGCCAGCAACGAGGTGGCGCTGGCCACCCTGCTGGTGATCGGTTTCGCCCTCCACAACGCCACCGAGGGATTCGGCATCGTCGCCCCGCTCGCCGGTGACGTCGACGAGAACGGCACAGCCCGCCGCCCCAGCTGGCCGTTCCTGCTCACGCTGGCACTCATCGGCGGTGGGCCGACGTTCCTCGGGACCGCAGTCGGGCACGGGTTCACCAGCGAGGCCGTGAGCGTCGCATTCCTGACCCTCGCCGCCGGCTCGATCGTCTACGTCGTCGCCCAGCTGCTCGGGGTGGCGGCCAAGGCCAAGCGGGCCGACCTGCTGGCCTACGGGCTGCTCGTCGGGCTACTGGCGGGCTTCATCACCGACGCCGTGGTTACCGCGGCGGGGGTGTAAGAAGGGCTAATGCGCGCTCCGCAGCAGGTGCCGGCCGCTGGCCTGCCAGCGCGGGTGACGATCTACGAAGTCGGTCCCCGCGACGGCCTGCAGAACGAGGCGGCGAGCGTCTCCGTCGAGGTCAAGGCAGAGTTCATCGGCCGCCTCGCCGACGCGGGCCTCACGGTCATCGAGACGACCAGCTTCGTCCACCCGAAATGGGTGCCCCAGCTCGCCGACGCCGAGGGGCTGCTCGATTCACTACAGCGCGTCGACGGCGTCCGCTATCCGGTGCTGGTGCCCAACGAGCGCGGTCTGGATCGGGCGCTGCAGAAGGGCATCCGCGAGATCGCGATCTTCGGCAGCGCCACCGAGACCTTCGCCCAGCGCAACCTGAACCGTTCGGTGGACGAGTCGATCGAGATGTTCGCCCCAGTGGTCCAGCGGGCGCGCGCCGAGGGGCTGTCGGTCCGCGCCTACCTCTCGATGTGCTTCGGCGATCCGTGGGAGGGCGAGGTCCCGATCGGACAGGTCGTGCACGCCGGTGCGCGGCTGCTGGATCTCGGCTGCACCGAGCTGTCCCTCGGCGACACCATCGGGGTCGGTACGCCGGGGCACGTCACCGCGCTCCTTGCCGCCTTCGCCGGCCGGGGCATCGGCGCGGACCGCCTCGCGGTGCACTTCCACGACACCTACGGGCAGGCGCTGGCCAACACCCTCGTCGCGCTGCAGTCCGGCGTCACCACGGTCGACTCCTCCGCCGGCGGCCTCGGCGGCTGCCCCTACGCCGAGAGCGCGACGGGCAACCTCGCCACCGAGGACCTGCTGT
>JAVHVL010000268.1:0-7895 GCA_032160565.1 Pseudonocardiales bacterium
TGCCTTCGCGGCTGCCCCGCCCGGTGCGACCGAGACGATCCCGGCTCCCGCCGGCTGCCCGTTCGGGTCGGCGACCGTCGCCACGGTGACGTTGAGAGCGGCTCGATGTGAGTCGACGACCTTGCCATTCGCGACGAGCTGCCCTGCGATGTCCTTGACCGTGTTGCTCGCGATCGCGAAGCCGATGCCAGGTGCAGCGCCCCCCATCTGCGGATCGGTAGCCGCCAGGGTCGGGACGCCGACCACCTGCGCGGCCAGGTTGACCAACGCGCCGCCACTGTTCCCCGGGTTGATGTCCGCGCTGGTCTGAATGCAGTCGGGCAGGGTGGCGCCGGGCGAGTTGGCGTCGGCCGGTTCGGTGAGGGTCCGGCCGACGGCCGAGATGATGCCGTTGGTGACGCTGCTCGCGAGCCCGAGCGGGTTGCCCATCGCCAGCACGATGTCACCCACCTCCTGCTTGCTCGAGTCCCCGAAGGCGGCCGGATGCAGGCCGGCGACTCCGCTGACCTTGATCACCGCGAGGTCGCCCGCCGGATAGCTGCCCACCAGCGTGGCCGGGACCGTCTTGGTGGTGTTCGCGAGGGTCACCTGGAAGGTGGTGGCTCGGCCGACGACATGGGCATTCGTGACGATGTCTCCCTTGCCGTCGAACACCACGCCGGAGCCGAGCCCGGCTGTGGTCTGGATGAGCACGACGGACGGGAGGACCTGGCGGATCGTGGACACGAACTGCTGTTGCAGGTCCGGCCCGGTGGCGAGCGTCGCCGTCGCGGTGCTCGCCGGGGATTGCGCCGACGACGTCGAGTGGCTGGACCCCGAGGACGTGCAGGCGGCCAGCAGCACGCTTGCTCCGAACGCGAGCCCGAACGCCACCACAAGCGTCCGTCCGCGTACCGGCACCCCACTCATGCGTCGATGGTCGAACCGGAAGCCCGTGGCGTCCTGGACCTCGCGGGTCGGAACGCAGGGGCGCCAATCGCTCCACCGGATCAGGGCGGATCGTGCGCTTCCTCAGCCGGCGATGATCTTCCACGCCCTGGTGGCCAGGTGCACGTTCAGCCGGCTGTCGACGTCGTTCAGGTCCAGCCCGGCCAGGTCGCGGATCCGCCGCAGCCGGTAGCGCAACGTGCTGCGGTGGATGACGAGGGCCTGCGCTGTCTGGTCGTAGTTGCCGCCGCAGTCCAGGTACTGCGCGAGTGTTCGCACCAGATCCGTCTTCCGCCGCGTGTCGTACGCCAGTAGCGGGCCGAGCCACTGCTCCACGAAGGCCGCGACGTCGTCGTTCGTCTCAGGCGTCCCCAAGATGCGGTAGATGCCGAGGTCGGAGAACGACGTGACACCGTCCGGCGACCGGGACGCCTCGCGGATGGTCAGGGCGCGCACGCTCTCGTCGTAGGACTCCGGGAGCTGCGCCGGGCTGTCATACGTCGTGCCGACCCCGAGCGAGCCCTCCTGACCGAGCTGGTCCGCGATCGCGTCGAACAGCTGCCCGGCGTCCTGGGGGTCGCGAATGATCACGACGCACCGCCCGTTGCGCCGGGTGAGCAGCCAGCTACTGCCGAGTCGGGTCAGTGCCCGCTCGGTTGCCTCTGACGTGGCGCGTTCGCCGCCTCGGCGCCAACGAAGCGAGATGACGTGGTGCGGGCCGCGCAGGTCGTGCCCGACGGCGGCAGCACGGGCGTACGCGCTCGCCGAGTCCCTGCCCTCCAGCAACTCGTCGAGCAGCTCGCGCCGCAGGCGCAGCTCCAGCTCGGCAACGCCGCGCTGGTGCGCGAGCTCCATGGCCAGCAGCGTTGACGCGTGCTCGAGGGCGAACAACTCGTAGCCCCCGGCTCGGTGGTGCGGGTCGAGCAGGCTCACCGAACCCAGCACGTCGGGCCCGGGTTTGGCCCACGCAACGAGCCGACCACCCGCCCGTATCGGCCGGCCGTTCGCAGCGGCGATCCGCCGGCGAATCTCTGCCAGCCGCCCGATGCTGGGCTTCCGCGGCGAGGCTGTGCCGTCCGGTCCGGCCCATGCCCGGAGATTGCCGAACTGGTCCTCGGCGGCCGCGCCGAGGCCGGTGACCTCGTACAGGGCCTCGACGAGCCCCGCGATCCCGCCGCTCGCCGAGGCGTGGCCGAGCAGTTCATGCGTTCGGGTCTGCCGCTCCAGGTCGGCGATCGTCACCTGCAGCCGTCCGTTCACCGCCGTCCGCTCATCGTTCAGCGCGCGAAACCGCTCAGCGGAGTCCGTGGCCTCGTGGTACATCGTGGCGTTCGACAGCGCCGCGGAGGTCTGCTGCACGAGGGTCGTCAACAGGAAATGCTCGTGCTCGGTCGGCTCGCGTTCGGCGGCAGCGACCAGGTGCCCGAAGACGCGTCCGAGGTCTCGCAGCTCGAAGGCCCACCCCCACACGTACCCGTCTATCGGGAGCTGACCTGCGGGCGCCGGACCCTCCCGGTCGGCCCGCCCGATCGGCCTCGACACGCTGGCGGCGTCGTCGCCCACGTAGTCGGCCCGCACAACCTGGAACGGGCCGAGCGAGGGCACGGCCGAGATCGCCAGGTGGAGGATTTCGTCCCGGTTGGCGATCCCGAACATCATCGCGGACAGGACGAACAGGCCGTAGAAGGCCGTCACCTGCTGGCGCAGATCCCGGCTCGATCCCGCGCCGGACGACCGCCGTGTCGCAGCCATGGGCTTCCCCTGGTAGTCCGCTTTCACACTAGTTGCATCTTCGGCTGATCTGCCAGAGCCAAGCCAGCCGCCCAGTTCGGCCTGCCAGGGCCACGCACGTCGCCGGGCAGCCTGGCTCGATTGGAAGGAGACGGGACTGCAGCTGCGCCGCCCGCGCAACGACCCGGACTCGCACGCCCAGGAGGACTCCCGTGACTCTCATGCGATTCGACCCCTTCCGCGAACTGGACCGGCTCGGGGAGCGCGTGCTCTCCGGTGGGATGCGCGCCATGCCGACCGAGGCCTTCCGCCGCGGCGACACGTTCATCGTCCTGATCGACCTTCCCGGCATCGACGCCAACGACGTCCAGGTGACCGTCGAACGCAACGTCGTGAACGTGCAGGCCACCCGGATCTCGCCCAGGCAGGAGGGCGACGAGCTGCTCGTGGACGAGCGTGCCCACGGCAAGTTCAGCCGCCAGTTCTTCCTCGGCGACAACCTCGACGCCGGCAAGCTGACCGCCGACCTGGAGCGTGGTGTGTTGACGTTGACGATCCCCGTCGCCGAGCAGAGCAAACCGCGACAGGTGCAGATCGGCTCCGCCTCAGCGCGGACCGTCGGCGTCACCCAAGACGCCGAACAGACGCAGGCCGCCAATCAGACGCAGGCCGCCGAACAGACGCAGGCCGCGGATCAGCAGCCGGCCCACGCTTAGGGGCTGCGATGACAAGCATCGATCACCGACCCACCGTCGCGTCCCACCCTGTGCACCGCGCGACCATCCTGCTCGCGGAGTTGTCCACCACCCCCGCTGTCCACCACACGGGCGCCTGATCAGAAGGGATCTGCCATGGCCCGGGCCGTCGGCATCGACCTCGGAACGACCAACTCCGTGATCGCCGCATGGGAGGGGGGCTCCGCGGCGGTGATCCCGAACGCCGAGGGATCGCGAACGACTCCGTCGGTGGTCGCGTTCACCGACAGCGGTGAGCGGCTGGTCGGCCAGCTCGCCCGCCGCCAAGCGATCCTCAATCCGAAGGGGACGATCTCCTCGGCCAAACGCTTCATCGGTCGCCGGTTCGACGAGGTGGCCGAGGAGGCCAAGGCGGTCTCCTTCGACGTCGTCCCGGACAAGGACGGCAACGCGCGCTTCGAGATACGGGGCAAGCAGTACGCCCCGGAGGAGATCAGCGCGCTGGTCCTGCGCAAACTTGCCGACGATGCCGGCAAGTTCCTGGGCGAGCGGGTGACCGAGGCCGTCATCACCGTGCCTGCCTACTTCAACGACGCGCAGCGCACGGCAACCCGCGACGCGGGGCGAATCGCCGGCCTCGAGGTACTCCGCATCATCAACGAGCCGACTGCGGCGGCGCTGGCCTACGGCTTGGACAAGCGCGAGCACGAGACCGTGCTCGTGTTCGATCTGGGCGGCGGCACGTTCGACGTCAGCATCCTGGATGTCGGTGACGGTGTCGTCGAGGTCCGCGCGACGGCCGGCGACACCCATCTCGGCGGTGACGACTTCGACCGGCGCGTCGTCGACTACCTCGCCGACAACTTCCAGAAGGAGCAGGGGATCGATGTCCGATCGGATCCCCAGGCATTGCAGCGGCTCTTCGAGGCTGCCGAGAAGGCCAAGGTGGAATTGAGCTCGGTGTCGCAGACCCAGGTCAACCTGCCGTTCATCACCGCGGACGCGTCCGGGCCCAAGCACCTGACGGCCACGCTGATGCGCTCCACGTTCGAGCAGATCACCGGCGACCTCGTCGAGCGCACGATGGGGCCGGTCAAGCAGGCCATGTCCGACGCCAAGGTGTCCGCGGACGACATCGACGAGGTCATCCTCGTCGGCGGGTCGACGCGAATCCCCGCGGTGCAGAACCTGGTCCGCCGCCTCACCGGTGGCAAAGAGCCGAACATGACGGTGAACCCGGACGAGGTGGTCGCGATCGGTGCCGCCATTCAGGCCGGTGTCCTCAAGGGCGAGGTGTCGGACGTCCTGCTGCTGGACGTGACCCCGCTGTCCCTCGGCGTCGAGACGCGCGGCGGGATCATGACCAAGATCATCGAGCGCAACACCACGATTCCAGCCAGGCGCAGCGAGGTCTTCTCGACCGCCGAGGACAACCAGCCCGCCGTAGACATCGTCGTGTTGCAGGGCGAGCGCGAGCGCGCCGCCGACAACCGGGTCCTGGGCCGCTTCCAGCTCACCGACATCCGACCGGCGCCGCGGGGCCAGCCGCAGATCGAGGTGACGTTCGACATCGACGCCAACGGCATCCTCAGCGTCACGGCCCGCGATCGCGACACCGGCGCGCAGCAGAGCATCACGATCACCGAGAGTTCGAACCTGGACCGGGCAGAGGTCGAGCGGATGCTCGGCGAGGCGGAGCGCAACCGGAAGCAGGACGAGGCGCTGCGGCGCGAGATCGAGGCCCGCAACGAGCTGGACAACGCGGCCTACCAACTCGAGAAGCGAGTGGCCGACCTCGGTGACAGCGTGCCGACGCACGAGCGCGGCCGGGCGGAGATGCTGATTTCCGACGCGCGCGAGGCGATGCAGAACGATGCGCCGCTGGAGCGGGTTCGTTCGCTCACCGGCGAGCTGCAGCAAGCCGCGCAGGCGCTGAGTGCGAGGGCCGCCGACCAGTCCGCCGGCCCGGCGGGCGGCGATTCGTCCGCCCGCACCGAGAGCACCACATCGGATGACGATGACGTCATCGACGCCGAATTCGACCGGACATGAGGCGCCGTGATGGCCTCTGAGGAAGCCGCTGTAGAGGGCGCGGCCCGCGACCAGGCACCCGACCGGCCTGACGCGGCAACGCCGGAATCGGGCGGCGGCCCGCAACCCTCCAACGGGTCGCCGTCCGCCCCCGACAGCTCTTCTGGGCGCCCACGGCCACCGGATCCGGATTGGGAGGACCGGTGGCGCCGAGCCGTCGCCGACCTGGACAACGCCCGCAAGCGGTTCGCGCGTGAGATGGAGCGGGTGCGCGCCAACGAGCGCGCCATGGTGGCGAGCCAGCTGCTGCCCGTCCTGGACAACCTCGAACTCGCCTTGACCCACGCCGAGGCCGATCCCGAGACAATCGTCGCCGGCGTGCAGGCCGTCCGCGACCAGGCGATGGCTGTTCTCGCGGGGCTGGGCTATCCGCGTCAGCAGGACGCCGAGCATCTCGGGGCGCCGTTCGACCCGGCGCGCCACGAGGTCGTCACGGTCGTCGACGAGCCGGACGCAGAGCCGGGCACGGTCGTTCGGGTGCTGCGCCCCGGATACGGCGAGGGGGACGCGCAGCTGCGGCCGGTCGCTGTGGCGGTGGCCCGCCAACACGGGTAGCCGACGGTGGCAAGCGACTATTACGACGTGCTCGGTATACCGCGCACCGCGAGCACGGACGAGATCCAGCGGGCCTTCCGAACTCTGGCGCGCAAGTACCACCCCGACGTCAACCACGACCCGGCGGCCGAGGAGCGCTTCAAGGAGATCAACGAGGCATACCACGTACTGGCCGACCCGGAGACCCGGGCGCGGTACGACCGCTTCGGGCCGGACTTCCGCCAGATGCGGGAGGAGGCTCCCGCCGGGGCAGGCGCATCTTCGGGACGGCGTCGCGCGGCCCGAGCCGGCGGGGGGTCGCCGTTCCGCGGAGGGGACGTCGACGTGGACATCGAAGATCTGCTCCGTGGGTTCGGCGCCTTCCGCGGCGACGACTTCGACAGCTGGTTCGGCGGATCCGGCTCGATGCCAGGTGCCGATCAGCAGGCCGACATAGAACTGACCGTCGAGGAGGCGTACCGCGGCGGTACCCGCCGGATAAGCCTGGCCGGCCCGTCCGGGGAGCGCAGCTACGAGGTCAACATCCCGCCGGGTGTCACCGACGGACAGCGGATCCGGCTGGCCGGTGAGGGTGGGCGTGGCACCGGTTCCGGCGCGCCCGGCGATCTCTACCTCGTCGTGCACATCGCCCCGCACCCGCGATTCCGCCTCGACGGGCGCAACGTGTACGTCGACGTCAAGGTAGCGCCGTGGGAGGCCGCCCTCGGCGCTACCGTGCCCGTCCCCACGCCCGGCGGTGGCGACGCGAAGGTGCGGGTGCCGCCCGGGTCGTCGAGCGGGCGGCAGTTACGGCTGTCCGGCGAAGGCATGCCGAACGCGCGCGGTAAGCCGGGAGACCTGTACGCGACGGTGCGCATCGTCGTGCCGAAGAAGCTCACCGCTCGCGAACGGGAGCTCTTCAGCGAACTCGCGCGCGTCTCCACCTTCGATCCGAGGAGTGAGAAATGACCAGCCCGCGCTGGCCGCTCGTCGTTCTCGCGCCGTCGCAGACGATGAGCCTGGAGGGCTTCGCGCAGCGAGCGGGTCTGCATCCTGAGCTGGTGCGCCGCTTCGTCGCCCTCGGTCTCGTCGAGGCCAGCCGCGACGCCGCGGGCGGCCTCCGCTTCACGCCGTCGCAGCTGGCCGTCGTCGGCCAGATCCGCCGGCTGCACACGATGCTGCCCCTCAACTACGCCGCGATCGGCGTGGTGCTCGATCTGCTCGAGCGGATCCGTCAGTTGGAGAGCACCCGGACAAGGAGCGAACAACCATGGATATGAACCGGCTGACCCAGCGATCCCAGGAGGCGCTGCAGGAAGCGCAGGCCCTGGCCACCCGTCTCGGCCACACCGAGGTCGACGTCGAGCACCTGCTCAGTGCCCTGCTTGCGGACGAAGACGGCTTGGCGCCCAGGCTGCTGGGGCTGGCCGGAGCGGATGTGCCCGCCCTCCGCACCGAGGTCGAGGCCGTGCTGCGGCGTCACCCGTCCGTCAGTGGCCCGGGGGCCGCACCGGGTCAGGTGTTCGTCACCCAGCGGCTGAGCCGGGTCCTGGACACGGCCGACCGGGAGGCGCGCCGGCTGAAGGACGAGTACGTGTCGGTCGAACACCTGCTGCTCGGCCTGCTCGACGAGGTTTCCGCCGCGGCCCGGTTGCTGAAGGCGTACGGCGTCACCCGCGACGCGCTGCTCGGTGCACTGACCAGTGTGCGGGGGAACCAACGCGTCACCTCGGCCACCCCCGAGGGCAGCTACGAGGCGCTGGAGAAGTACGGCCGCGACCTGGTGACAGAAGCTCGCTCCGGCCGGCTCGACCCGGTGATCGGCCGCGACGCCGAGATCCGTCGCGTGATCCAGATCCTGTCGCGGAAGACCAAGAACAACCCGGTGCTGATCGGCGAGCCCGGCGTTGGCAAGAC
>JAVHVL010000281.1:0-3048 GCA_032160565.1 Pseudonocardiales bacterium
CCACGGCGCCCGACTGGTGATCGTGTTCGGTGGCGCGGCCGACCCGGCGGCGCCTGCGGCCCAGCTGCTGCCGATCTTCGGCGACGGGCCGGTCGTCATGGGTCCGGCGGCGAACGACATCGGGCGGGCCAGCGAGGTCACCCGCGCCGCGCTGAGTGGGCTGCGCGCCGCCCCGGCCTGGCCCGGCGCACCGCGGCCGGTCAGCTCGGACGAGCTGCTCCCCGAACGGGCCCTCGCCGGCGACGCCGACGCTCGGGAGGAGCTCATCCGTACCGTCTACGAGCCGCTGATGAAATCCGGTGACGTGCTGGTGGACACGGTCAGCACATTCCTGGACGCCGGAGGCGCGCTCGAGACGACGGCGCGGACGATGTTCGTACACGCCAACACCGTCCGGTACCGGCTCCGGCGGGTGGCCGAGGTATGCGGGGCCGCCCCCACGGAGCCGCGCGGCGCGTTCACACTCCGCGTGGCGCTGGCGCTCGGCCGGCTGGAAACATTGAGTTAACCCGACAATGCATCGTCCGTAAATTCGGGACATCTTCGGTCGCGACCTGTGGGATACCTACAAATCTTGAGCTGTGGGATACCTACAAATACCTGCTAGCAACCCTGTCCGAGTCGTGCTCGCCGGTACCGCGGTCCGCGGGGGATCGTTCAAGGTGTGATCGCCGTATTCGCTCCGGGGCAGGGCGCGCAGACGCCAGGGATGTTGAGCGCGTGGCTCGAGCTGCCGGGTGTCGCCGAGCAGGTCGCGGAGTTCTCCGCCGCCACCGGCCTCGACCTGGCCCGGCTGGGCACGACCGCCGATGCCGAGGAGATCAAGGACACTGCGGTCACCCAGCCGCTGCTCGTCGCCCTCGGCGTAATCGTCGCCGGCCAGCTCCGGCTCGACGCCGCCGGCGAGCGCGTGGTCGCCGGCCACAGCGTCGGTGAGCTGACTGCCGCGGCCGTGGCCGGAGCGCTGGCCCCGACCGCCGCCGTCGCGCTCGCCGCCCGGCGCGGCGCCGCAATGGCCGCAGCGTGCGCACTCGCACCCACGGGCATGTCCGCCCTGCTCGGGGTGGACCCGGAGGAGGTGGCCGCGGGCATCGAGGCCGCGGGGCTGACGCCGGCGAACCGCAACGGCGCCGGCCAGATCGTCGCCGCCGGGGCGCTGGACGCGCTCGAGAAGCTCGCCGCCGAGCCACCGGCGGGTGCCCGCGTGCGCCCGCTCGCCGTCGCCGGGGCCTTCCACACGCATTACATGGCGCCGGCCGAGGAGGCGCTCGGCGCCTATGCGGCCACGCTGGAGGTCGCGGACCCGCACCCGATCCTGCTGTCCAATGCCGACGGCGCAGGCGTAGGTACAGGGGCGGACCTGATCGCCCGGCTGGTCCGCCAGGTGACCTTGCCGGTGCGCTGGGACCTGTGCATGCGCACGTGCGCGGATCTCGGCGTCAGCGCCGCCATCGAGCTCGCCCCCGCGGGCACGCTGACCGGCATCGCCAAGCGCGAACTGCCCGGCGTCGAGCTGCTCGCCATCAAGTCGCCGGACGACCTGGCCGCCGCGCGCACGCTCGTCGACAGCCGCCCGACGCACGGGCAAGGCGAGCACACCCCGGACTTCTGGGTTGTGAGTACGCCGGCGAAGGGCGTGTTCACCCGCTCCGACGAGGTGGACGAGGGGCAGCAGATCGCCCGCGGCACCCGGTTGGGCACCGTGCGCACCAACCGGGACGAGCACGTGATCGTGGCGCCGCAGGCGGGCATCCTCGTCGAATGGCTGCGCCATGACGGAGACATCGTGGCCGCCGGCCTACCGGTCGCCCGCATCCACAACGGATCGGAGCTGTAGTGAAACTCGCCGCCACGTCCGGGCACACCGCCGCGCGAATCCTCGGCCTCGGCCATTACCGGCCGAGCAACGTGGTGACCAACCATGACCTGATCGCGCGCGGCGTGGACTCCGATGACGAGTGGATCAAGAGCCGGGTCGGCATCGCCGAGCGGCGCTGGGCCGACCCGGACGAAACCGTCGTCGACATGGCCGAAGCCGCGGCGAGCAAGGCGCTCGCCGCGAGCGGCGTGGCCACCGCCGACATCGATTTCGTGCTCGTCGCCACCTGCACGATGCCCACGCCGGTGCCGGCCGCCGCGCCGCAACTCGCCGCCCGGCTCGGCATCGCCGCGCCCGGCGCGTTCGACGTCAACTCCGGCTGCTCCGGCTTCGTCTACGCGCTGAACACCGCGTCGGCCGCCGTGCTGACCGGTCAGGCTCGCAACGTCCTGGTGGTCGCTTCCGAGCGGTTCTCCGGGTGGCTGGACATGAACGACCGCTCCACCTGCATCATCCTCGGCGACGGCGCCGGGGCCGCGGTGGTCGGGCCCTCCGACGTCGTCGGCCTCGGCCCCGTGGTGTGGGGCAGCGACGGCGAGCAGTTCGACGCCGTCGCCATCGACGAGCGCACCCACACATTCCGCCAGGAGGGGCAAGCCGTCTACCGGTGGGCCACCTCGCAGATGGTTCCCGTCGCCCTCGAGGCGTGCCGGCGCGCGGGTGTCGCGCCGCAGGACCTCGCCGCCTTCGTGCCGCACCAGGCGAATCTGCGGATCATCGACGCGCTGGCGAAGCGGCTCGGTGCCCCGGACGTCTTGGTGGCGCGCGACATCGTCACCTCAGGCAACACCTCGGCCGCGACCATCCCGCTCGCGCTGTCGCGCATGGTGGAGCGCGGCGAGATCGCATCCGGCGCACCCGTGCTGTTGCTCGGCTTCGGCTCGGGCCTGGCCTACGCCGGCCAGGTTGTGCTCGCCCCGTAACGTCCGATCAGCGGCCCGCAGCGGGTCGCGACGTCCAACGAAAGGAAATACCAGTGGCCAGTGCCGACGAGATCCGCGCAGGACTCGCCTCGATCCTCGAGGAGGTCGCCGACGTCAAGCCCGACGACGTTGCCGACGACAAGAGCTTCACCGACGACCTCGATGTCGACTCCCTCTCGATGGTCGAGGTGGCCATGGCCGCCGAGGAGAAGTTCGGCGTCATGATTCCCGACGACGAGCTGCCCA
>JAVHVL010000282.1:0-3489 GCA_032160565.1 Pseudonocardiales bacterium
GATCGCCGCGCCGGTGATGCGGCGCGGCCCGTGCGAGTCGACCAGCAGCAGCGTGCCGAAGACGAGGGAGGCTTCGAACCAGAGGAGGTGCATCCAGCCGCGCAGCGCGGGCTTGGTGTAGTACACCCCGCGGCGCGCGTCGTACAGGGCGCCAGGCGGCCCGGCCGCGGGGCTGAGCGTCATTGTCGACCTCCTCGGAGCACCAGTCTGCCCGCATCGCGCCGCGCTCATGCGGCAATCCGGCAACAATCCTTGGTCAACCCAGGTGCCGGCAAAGCTCAACCCAGGTGCCAGCCAAGACAGCAGCGGCCCTGCCGGCGTGATGCCCGCAGAGCCGCTGCCTGGTTACTCAATCGTCCCAGGGACCGTAACCACCGTTGTCGTCATCCACGACGAACTCCTTATTGCAATGGGCTGTCTGCGACGCGCAAATGGGCAGCGGAGACAACCGCGATCGTCCTACCTGTTCAGGCCGGGAACGATCTGATCAGACCGGAGGGCAATGCACTCCGACAGCCGCTCGGCGGGCTGCTAACAGCAGTCTAACAGCTACGGGGCGTTGACCGCGCGGATCGTGTCCGTGGCACTCAGCAGATTGCCGCCCCTGGAGGCGAGGTTCATCGCCGCGATGGCTTCGGCGGAGTCGGTGTCGGGTGCGATCACCAGCAGGTCGACGCGCTTGGCGTTGTCGCCGATGAGGATCGCGACGCCCGGATCCTGGTGCCCGTACCAGCTGATCCGGGTCTGCCGGCTGCCCGGCGGCGTCCAGTCCAGCGGCGTCGGGTCCCATTCGACGCGGTTGAGCAGCACCCCGCGCACCCGGCCGATCCGCTTGGACACCGCCTCGAGCAGCGGCGCCAGCTCGGCGGTCAGGTCGACCGAGTAGGGCCACCAGGCGCCGTCCAGCCGGTTGGCGCGCGCGAACCGCTCGGTCAGCGCGAGCCGCAGGCCAGGTGTCCTGGGGTTCGTCGAGGCGGCGGAAAGTTCGGTCATGCTGGGCGACCTGACTCGCCGGTCGCCCGGCGCATGGCGCAATACTCCCGGTTCGGCATAGGCCGTGGACGGCCCGCACGGTGGGAAACCGGGACCGCCTCAGGTTACGCCAATTTCGCGAAGGATCAGCTGCCCAATTCTCGCGCCCGAACGAACTGGCCAGTTGCTGCATGCAGGAAAGAGACAGTTCGAGCGCCCCCGAAGCGGAGTGGCGCCGTTTAGCGTGATCCTCGCCGTCGGCGCGACCCCATGCGCTGCCGACACCCGTCACGAGTGGAAGGCAAACGCATGCCAAAACGCAGTCTCACGACGCTGCTGATCGCGGCGTCGACGGTCCTCGCGGGGGCCGTGGTCGCCCCGGCCGGCGCCCACGCTTCGCCGGCGCGCCGGGCGATCCCGGACAGCCGGCCGAGCTGGCTCGGCTCCGCACAGGATCTCGGCGCGGCGAGCGCATCCGCACCGGTGTCCGCACGCGTGTACCTCGCCCCGAAGGGTGGCCTGAGCGCGCTGAGCGCGGCCGCCACCGCCATGGCCACGCCAGGCAGCACGTCCTACCACCGCTTCCTCACGCCGGCCCAGTACCAGGCTCGTTTCGGCGCCAGCGCCGACACCGTGCAGCAGGTCACGTCCTGGCTGACGGCCAGCGGCCTGAAGGTCACCGGCGTAGAGGCGCACAACCGCTACGTCACGGTGAGCGGTGCCGTTTCCGGTGCGCAGAGGGCATTCGGTGCCGAGATCAATCGCTACCGCCACGACGGGATGACCGTGCAGGCACCGTCGGCAGCCCTCACTGTCCCGGCGAGCATCGCCGCGTCGGTACTCGCCGTCGCCGGCGTGGACACCACGCCGGCGATCGTCGCGCCCGCCAGCCAGAAGCCGGCGCCGCCGCCGGCCGGCTTCCGCAACTCGCAGCCGTGCTCGGCGTACTACGGGCAGAAGGTGGCGAGCACGCTGCCCGCGTTCGGCGGCGAATCCCTGCCCTACGCGCCGTGCGGCTACACCGGCACGCAGTTCCGCTCCGCGTACGAGGGGGCAACGGCGCTCGACGGCACCGGCGTCACCGTCGCGATCACTGACGCGTACGCATCGCCGACCATCGCCACCGATGCGGCTACCTACGCCGCCAATCACGGCGACCGCGCCTACGCGGCGGGCCAGCTCACGCAGAGCCTGCCGTCGGCCTTCACCCGGGTGAACGGCGGCTCGCACCAGTGCGGCGCGACCGGCTGGTACGGCGAGGAGACGCTGGACGTCGAGGCGGTGCATGCCATGGCGCAGGGTGCGAACATCCGGTACTACGCGTCGGCGAGCTGCTACGACGCCGACTTCCTGGACACCTTCGCGCGGGTGAACGACGAGGCCGTCGCGCAGGTCGTCTCCAACTCGTGGGGCGAGATCGAGCAGGCCGAGAAGTCCACGGTGACCGCCGTGTACGAGCAGATGTTCCTGCAGGGTGCGACGGAAGGCATCAGCTACCTGTTCTCCTCCGGCGACAACGGCGACGAGGTCGCGAACGTCGGTACCAAGCAGGCCGACTACCCGGCGTCCGACCCGTACGTGACCGCGGTCGGCGGTACGTCAACGGCGATCGACTCCACCGGCGCGCTCGCGTGGCAGACCGGCTGGGGCACCGAGAAGTTCAGCCTGAGCGCGGACCGGACGAGCTGGGCGCTGGCCATCCCGTTCCAGTACGGAGCCGGGGGTGGCGCGTCGACCGTCTTCGGGCAGCCGAGCTACCAGGCCGGTATTGCGCCGGCCGGTGCGCGGCAGGTGCCGGACGTTGCCATGGACGCCGATCCGACCACGGGCATGCTCGTCGGGCAGACCCAGGCCTTCCCGGAGGGCGTGCATTACGACGAGTACCGCATCGGCGGGACGAGCCTCGCCTCGCCGCTGTTCGCCGGTATGACCGCGCTGTCCCTCCAGCACGCCGGGCAGGGCGCCGGCCTGCTGAACCCGGTGATCTACGCCCATGCCGGAGCGTTCACCGACGTCGCCGGCGCGCCGCAGGATCCCGGCAACGTCCGCGTCGACTACGCCAACGGCGTGGACGCCTCGGCCGGGCTGCTGTACTCGGTCCGCACGTTCAACCAGGACTCGAGCCTGTCCGTCGGCCCGGGCTGGGACAACGTGACCGGCCTCGGCAGCCCCAACACCAGCTGGTTCACCGCCACCGGCTGACCGCAGCACACCGAGCGGGGGCGTGTCGCCGCGGCGGCATGCCCCCGTTCGCTGCCCGCCCCCGTTCGCTGCCGTCCGAGGACGCGCTGCGGCGCCGGTAGCCTGGCTGCATCATGAACCTGCTCGCGGTGTGGCTCGGCAAGCTCACCCTGCTCGCGCTGCGCATGCTCGGCCGGCGGGGCAACGCCCTGCCCGGGCTGGTGGTCGAGAAGCTGTTCCCGCGGTACCTGCCGCGTGCGATGACTCGCCTGCCCGAGGGCGTCGTAGTCGTCACCGGCACCAACGGGAAGACCACGACGACGAAGATGGTCGCGA
>JAVHVL010000369.1:0-2541 GCA_032160565.1 Pseudonocardiales bacterium
AGAGACTGCCACATTCCACGATGGTCGGCGGTCACCCCTCGTGACGTCGCGTCTCGGCACCGGCCGCGACGCGCGGCACCCGGCGGGCCAGGACGGAGCGGACGGCGAGGCCGGCCCGCAGCGCGACACGGAGCGGTAGCCACCGCCAACCGCGGTACCGCCGCGAGAGGTACCGCCACGCGCTGCGATGGTGCTCGGCGGCCATCCGCGCGGCGTCGCGGGACGTGGCGTGCCCACCGGCGTGGCTCACCACGGCCGAGGGGACGTACACGTTCTGCCAGCCGGCCTGGCCGAGGCGCTCGCCTAGATCGAGATCCTCGAAGTACATGAAGAAGCCCGGGTCGAAACCCCCCACCGCGTCGAACGCGTCGCGCCGCAGCAGCAGGCAGGAGCCGGACAGCCAGCCCGCCGTCCGCTCGCGCGGCACCTCGGTCTCGACGCGGTACGCCGCCGTCCACGGGTTCGACGGCCACCACCAGCCGCACAGCGCGTGTCCGATGCCGCGGCCCAGCGACGGAAGTGCCCGCGCGGACGGGTAGATCGCGCCGGCCGGGGTGTGGATCAGCGGTCCGAACGCCGCGCCCTGCGACCACCGGGACGCGGCCGCGAGCAGCTCGTCCAGCGAACCGGCCCCCCACGTGATGTCCGGATTCGCCACGACGACGAACTCGGCCGTGGTGGCGTGCACCCCGACATTGGCGGCCCGGCCGTAGCCCACGTTGCCGCCGGTCTCGACGACCCGCACGCCCGGCAGTTCGGCCGCCGCGTGGACCGAGCCGTCCGTCGAGCCGTTGTCGGCGAGCACGATGTCCAGCGCACGGGTCGTGGCGGTACTGAGGGAGTCCAGGAAGTCCGTGAGGGACTCGCCGGGCGAGTAGGTGACGGCGACGACCGCGACGGGGTTGGTCATCGCTGCGCACCGAGCGGGCACGGCCCCGACCGCCCCCGAAGGCCGTCGACCAGTCCGCGCAGCATGTATCGCACGTTACGTCGCCGCGGAGCGACGAGGACGGCGAAGATCAGGAACTTGGCCAGCACGCGTGGCAGGTCCTGCGCGATCCACACGCGTGGGGTGTGCGGCAGCCGGTAGAGGGTGAGCCGGTTTCGCATGATGTAGTACAGCCGTACCGGGCCGTGCACTACCTGCTGCCGGCCGCCCGGCAGCGCGCGGCGGTCGTCGCCGAGGCGGTGCTCCATCAGCGCGCCGCACACGCCGAACAGGGCGTACCCGCGGGCTCGTGCGCGGAAGCTCCATTCCAGGTCCACGTTGTCGATGAACAGCCCGGCGTCCATGTCGCCGACATCGGCCAGCACCGCCAGCGGGATCAGCGCGCCCGAGCTGATCAGGAAGTCGCACGGTACGTGCCGGTTGGCCGCGTCGCACCAGAGCTTGTGGCTCATCGGGAAGGCGACCTTGACGAACGGCGCGTCGCGGTTCTCGCGGGGGTCGTGGAAGCGCGGCCCGACGGCGGCGACCCGCGCGGTCGTGGCGAGTTCGCGCCAGGCACTGAGGAGTTCGGGCACCATCCCCGGTGCGGGGACGCTGTCCTGGTCGAGGATCAGCACGTGGGTGTGGCCGTTGTCCCGTGCCCAGCCGATGCCGATGTTCTGAGCGGCCGCGAGCCCGACGTTGGTCGGCTGCCGGAGCAGCACCACACCGTCCACGTCGATCTCCGGTGAGGCGTTGATCTCCGGTGAGGCGTTGTCGACGACCACGATCGCGTCGACCTGCGGGCGGACCGCGGCGGTGGCGCGCCGGAGGGCGGCGGGCTCCGGGTGGTAGGTGACGAGCACGGCGCACACCGACGCGCGTGCATCAGAGGCCGGCTCGGACTCGGCGCCCCCCGGGTCCGGCTGATTCACGCGCAGTCCGCTCCTCCAGCTTTGATGTTCCGGCCGCACCAGCCTACCGATCGAGCCGGGAGCCGCTGGGCTAGCCTGCCTGGATGCCGAACCGCCGCAGGCTCGCGGACGTCCCCCGCACCGTCTGGCTCGTCACGGCGCTGTGGGGATCGCTGCTCATCGGTGCGAGCCTGGTGTGGCCGATGACGTACGGCTACGAC
The DNA here is from genome assembly GCA_032160565.1 of Pseudonocardiales bacterium. Lineage (GTDB taxonomy): Bacteria > Actinomycetota > Actinomycetes > Mycobacteriales > Jatrophihabitantaceae > RYN-117. The sequence continues at coordinate 2,064 of JAVHVL010000369.1, forward strand.
GAGCCACAGCACATCGACATGGCATACGTGTACTCGGCGAGCCCGTTCCACTTCTACGGCCCGGGCGAGCTGTTGCCGACGAAGGCGAACATCGGCATGCAGTCGCTGCAGCCGGGCTACCCGCCGCGTCGGCCCTTCGGCGCAACGCCCAACCCGCCGCGCGGAGAGCGCCCGAGCTTCGCGGAGCTGGGCGGTCACCAGCCGTCGCAGCACTCGCAGCCGAACCAGATGGTGCAGCATCCGCCGCTCTACTACTGGACGGCCGCGGTCGTGCTGCGGCTGCCCGGGGTGTCGCATCTCGCCTGGGACCTCCAGGTGTGGCTGATGCGGTTGCTCAGCGTGCTGTACCTGCTGCCCGTGCCGGCGCTGTGCTGGGCTACCGCGCGCCGCCTGCTCGCCGCCGAGAACGATCCTGACCGCGGCACCCACCTCGCCGTGCTGGCGGCCGTCGTCCCGCTCACGGTGCCGAACCTCATCC
>JAVHVL010000388.1:0-4866 GCA_032160565.1 Pseudonocardiales bacterium
CAGGCCAGCACCCAGATGCTCGCCGAGCCGGCGTCGCGGGGTGGGCTCATGGTGGCGACGCCGAAGGCTCGACGGCTGCGACGGCGCGCTCAGTGACCGTGATCGCCGGCAGCCACCGGGCGAATGGATGGGCCTGCACCGTGGCGACGGCGACGACCTGGCCATCGGAGACGTCGATCGCGACCGCAGCCCCGGGTGCGGCCGACGCGGCCAGCCGATGCGCAGCGGCCGGATCGCCACGGGCCGCAGCGCGCGCCGCTTCCCGTGCCGCGTCCAGCGCTCGCACCCGTACCCCCGCGACCGACACGGCACTCAGCGCGACGGCCAGCAGGAGCACCAGCACCGGGAGGCACGCGGCGAGCTCGGCGGTCACCATGCCGCCGTCGCCCCGCCGCCCGATTCCTTGCCCCTCAGATGGCATGCAGCGCCGACTCGACGATCGAGCTCAGCGCGGAGGACACCGCGGGGCTCCGCACCACCTTGTAGAGCACGACGGCGAATCCGACCGCCGCCACGGTGCCGACCGCGTACTCGGCGGTCGTCATCCCCGTATCGAGGGCGTGACGGATCTTCTTCGCCCGCTGGGCGATTCGCGTGAGGAGATTCATGCCACCCAGCCAACCGATGCGCGGCCAATCGCGAAGCCGGTCAGCCCGATCTGTGGACAGCCCGGCCATCTGTGGACAGTTGCGACTTCGCTGACGGGCCTAGCTGGTACGCGCCGGGCGGTCCTTATCGCCCTCCGCCGGCCCGCCGCGGTCACGGCGTCAAGGAGTTCAACCAAGCTCAGTCAGAGCAGGGGACGGACCTCCTGCGCGGCGAACCGGATGAACCCCTCCAGATCCGGGTCGTCGCGGGTCGGCTGCAGCACCACAGTGTCCGCGCCCGCGTCGACCCAGCGCCGCAGCGCGGCGGCCACCTCGGCGGCGTCGCCGGCGACTCCCACGTCCGCTGACGCGTCGTGGTTCCACACCGCGAGCTCCCGCGCCAGCCGCTCCTGGGCGGCCGGCCCGGTCGCGGCGATGACGTAGACAGTTATCGAGTGCGGCCCGGTGACGCCCGCGGCACTGCGGGCATCCTTGATGAGCTCGACCGCATGACGCACGCCGTCCGGGGTCGTGCCGCCGGCCAGGATCGTGCCGTCGGCGAGTTCGCCGCAGAGCGCGATCGATCTCGGCCCTTCGGCGCCGGCCAGCAACGGCGGCGGCGGCTTCGGGGGCCAGTCGAGCGCCACGCCGTCCAGCCGCACGTACCGCCCACGGGTGGTGACCGTCGCGCCGTCCAGCAGCGACCGCAGCGCCGTCGTGTACTCGCGCAGCAGGGTGAGCGGCGAGGAGACGCGGGCACCGACCTGCCCCATCCAGCCCTGCACGCCGTGCCCGACTCCGGTGAGGATCCGGCCGGGGAACATCCGCGACAGCGTGCTCATCTCCATCGCCGTCAACGCGACGTTGCGCAGCGGGACGGGCAGCAGCCCCACCCCGATGCGCAGGCGGCGCGTCCACGCCAGTGCGGCCGCGGCCGAGGCGACGCCGCTCTCGCGGAAGCAGTCCTCCCACAGCCACAGCTCGTCGAGGCCGGCCGCGTCGGCCGCCTGTGCCACCGATTGCAGCCGCTCGGGCGGCAGGAAGGGCAGGAACACGACACCGAGGGCTGTGGGCATCCACCCATCGTGGCGGATGCCGAGGGCGAGTCATCGCGGGACCGATGAGTTTCCGTCGCCGCCGGCGTTTCACGTTCTGACAGATCCGAATCGGCATACGGAGGCGACGTGAACGGCATCCTGGAAGGCAAGAACGCCATCATCTACGGCGGGGGCGGCAGCATCGGCGGCGGCGTGGCCCGCACGTTCGCCCGCGAGGGCGCGCGGGTGTTCCTGGCCGGCCGGACCCGCGAGACACTCGAGTCGGTCGAGAACGAGATCACCGCGGCCGGGGGCTCGGCCGACGTGGCCGTGCTCGACGCGCTCGACGAGCAGGCGGTCGATGCGCATGCCGAGGCTGTGGCCGCCGAGGCCGGCTCGGTCGACGTGTCACTCAACCTGATCAGCCGCGGCGACAGCCAAGGCACGCCGCTGGTGCAGATGTCCACCGACGACGTGCTGCGCGCCGTCGTCAACGGCCTGCGCAGCAGCTTCATCACCGCACGCGCCGCGGCACGGCACATGATCGAGCAGGGCTCGGGCGTCATCCTGCACCTGAACAGCGCGTCGGGCGCCGGCGCGATGCCGGGCATGGGCAGCACCGGACCGGCGGACGCGGCGACCGAGGCGTTCATGCGCTACCTGGCCGCCGAGGTGGGGCGCAGCGGCGTCCGGGTCTGCGGCATCTGGACCGCGGGCGTCGCGGAGACGCTGTCCCCGGAGAAGCTGGCCGGGGTCGGCGGGCCGAACGTCCCCGAACCGCAGTCGGTACGCGACATGATTGCGGCGATGGCCGCGCTGGGTCGGGTGCCGACGCTGGCGGACGTCAGCGAGGTCGCGGCGTTCCTCGCCTCCGACCGAGCCGCGGGCGTCACCGGATCGATGACGAACGTGACGTGCGGGCTGGTGCTCAGGTGACGACTGCTCAGGTGACGACTGAACCACGCGAAGGGGAAACTGCCATGGAGTGCAAGCTCGAACTCGTCCTCATCCCGGTGTCCGACGTGGATCGGGCGAAGGCCTTCTACTCCGAGCAGCTCGGCTTCAGCATCGACGTCGACCACCGCGCGGGCGAGGAGTTCCGCGTCGTGCAGCTGACCCCGCTGGGCTCGGCGTGCTCGATCTCCTTCGGCGTCGGCATCACCGACGCGGCACCGGGTTCGACGCGCGGCACGCACCTGGTGGTGACCGACATCGAGGCCGTCCGCGCGGAGCTGGCCGGACGTGGCGTGCAGGTCAGCGACGTGCGGCACATGACGCCGAACGGCTGGCAGCCAGGCGTCCACCCGGAGCACCAGGACTACGGCTCGTTCGCCGACTTCGCCGACCCCGACGGCAACACCTGGGTGCTCCAGGAGCGCGGCCACGGCGCGAGAGAATGACCACGCTGCTGGACGAGGCGGGCTTCGGCGCGGTCGCGGAGCGGCACCGCCGCGAGCTGCACGTGCACTGCTACCGCATGCTCGCGTCGTTCGACGAGGCCGAGGACGCCGTGCAGGAGACCTACCTGCGCGCGTGGCGCAATCGCGAGAGCTTCGACGGCGACCTCGTTCGGGCGTGGCTGTACCGGATCGCGACGAACGTCTGCCTGGACATGATCCGCGCCAAGTCGCGGCGGGTGCCTGAGCTGCGGTCCTTCGCCGAGGTCAGCTGGCTGCAGCCCTACCCCGATCGGCTGCTCGACGAGGTCGCGTCCGCGGCGGACGAGCCGGACGCCGTGGCCGTGGCGCGCGAGACGATCGAGCTGGCGTTCCTGGCGGCGCTGCAGGTGCTGCCGGCACGGCAGCGCGCCGCCCTGCTGCTGCGCGACGTGCTCGGCATGCCTGCGGCGGAGACCGCGGCGCTGCTGGAGACAAGCGTGCCGGCGGCCAACAGCGCGCTGCAGCGGGCCCGCGCCACGATGCAGGACCACCTGCCGTCGCACCGCCTCGACTGGTCCGCACACGAGCCGAGCATCGCCGAGCGGGAGCTGCTGGCCCGCTTCATCGACGCCCACGAGCGCTGCGACGCGGCCGCCGCGGTCGCGATCGCGTCCGAGGACCTGCGCGTCACGATGCCGCCGTACCCGATGCTCTTCGACGGGCTGGCAGAGGTCGCCGCGCTGATGGAGCGTGCGTTCGGGCCGGAGCGCGACGGCGACTGGCGGCTGCTACCGACCATGGCCAACCGGATGCCGACGGCGGCCAGCTACCTGCGTCGGCCGGGCGACGCGGAGTTCCGCGCGTTCAAGTTCGACGTGCTGCGCATCGAGGACGGCGCCGTCGTCGAGATCACGACGTTCGGACCGGAGCTGTTCCCCGCCTTCGGGCTGGCACTCACCCTCTGACGGGAGAATTCTCAGCCCGGAAACGGGCCACCCCGGCAGGGGAGATCGGAGACCAATCCGCGATTCCGGGTGGCGTCAGCCCAGGTCGACGATCGCGGCGACCGGGCCGCCGCCGTCCGGGCCCTGATGTGCCGCGGACACCGAGACGAACACGGCCGGGTCGCCGGTGACCGCCGCCGTCACACCGCCCACGCAGGACTTGATCTGCCGGTGCCAGTGGACGTCGGAATCGTCGAGCATCGCGTTTCGGCGGCCGCGTACCGTACCGTCCTGGCTGGCCTCGCACTTGAGGAACACGTTCACCAGCCGCCCGTCCAGGTCGGTGTGGTGCGGCCGATCGGGCAGCTCCAGTCCGGCGTCGCGGATGGCGCTCCAGATGCCGTCCTGGTCCAGCGCGTCGCGCATCACGCCGTGCCCGATGCGGTACCGGCCGCCCACGCCGCGCGCGTTGCCGACGACGACCACCTGCGCCTGGTCCAGCTCCACGCCCGACGAGCATGACGCGACGGCCGAGAAGAGCTCCCGGTTGTGCATGACGTCCGCGTCCGTCGGCATCTCGATCTCACCGAGCGCGACCGCGATGCCGAGGGCCGTGCAGCCGTTGGAGAGGTCCATCGACTCGTGCGTGTGCTCGGTCCACACCGTCTTGCCGCGGCTCTTGGCGTCGCGGATGGTGTGGATCGTCAGCAGCGGGGTCTTGGTCTGCACGTAGTGCACGTCGGCGACGTCGGTGATGCCGGCCCGTGCCATCGCCTCCTTCACCGCGGCGGCCACCTTGGTGATCATCGCGGTCCGGCCGATGTCTTCGGGCAGCAGCTGCTCGCTCATCGCGAAGCCGACGGTCAGTCGCGGCTCGTCGGAGGGCACGACCTCCTCGGGCGGCACGGTCGCGAAGATC
>JAVHVL010000402.1:0-9338 GCA_032160565.1 Pseudonocardiales bacterium
CGTCCGCCTCCGCTGCCAGCGCGTTGGCCGAGGCAGAGCCGATCGTGCCGAGCGGCCCGGCGTTGAGCGGATGCGGGTCGGGGACCATGGTGCGCCCCGCCGCGGTCTCGGCGATCGGCACGCCGAACGCCGCGGCGAACTCGAGAAGCTGCCGCCCGGCCCCGGAGTACCGCACGCCGCCGCCGGCGACGAGCAGCGGACGGCGGGCAGCCCGCAGCAGATCGGCGGCAGCGGCGAGCGCGGTCACGTCGGGGCGCGGGCGCGGGACGCGATGCAGCCGCGGCTCGAACATCGAAGCCGGAAAGTCGAACTCCTCCGCCTGGACGTCCTGCGGCAGCGCCAGCACGACCGGGCCGCAGTCGCCCGGGTCCGTGAGCACGCGGGCGACCTGCGGCAACGACGCGAGCAGCTGCTCGGGGCGGGTGATCCTGTCGAAGTAGCGGGCCACCGGGCGGAACGCATCGTTGACGGTGAGCGTCGCGTCGCCGAAGTGCTCCACCTGCTGCAACACCGGGTCCGGCGCCCGGCCGGTGAACGTGTCGCCGGGCAGTAGCAACAACGGCAGCCGGTTCGCGTGCGCCAGCCCGGCAGCGGTCACCATGTTCAGCGCACCCGGCCCGATCGACGAGGTGGCGACCATGACCTGCCTGCGATCGGTCGCCTTGCCGTACGCCGCCGCCGCCAGCGCCATGCCCTCTTCCGTCTGCGCCCGCCAGGTGGGCAGCTGGTCGCGCGCCTCGTACAGCGCGGTACCGAGGCCGAGGACGTTGCCGTGCCCGAAGATGCCGAAAACCCCTGCGAACAAAGGGACTTGACGGCCATCCAGCAGCTCGGACCGCTGCGCGACCAGCCACCGCACGAGCGCCTGCGCCGTGGTCAACCGGAGCGTGTTGGTCATGCTCGCACTCCGTCCAACCGTCCGCCGGCGGATGTCACCGGGCAGCGTGGGTCGGTCGGCAGGCCCGCCCACGAGTCGCGGATCCACGCGTGCGCCGGATCGTCGCAGAACGCCATCGACCGAGAATCTCCCGGCCCGGCAAGGATGTTCAGGTAGTACATCGGGTAACCCGGCGCTGCGACGCAGGGGCCGTGGTAGCCGTGCGGGATGAGCACGACGTCGCCGTCGCGGACCTCGATCGACTCGTCCAGCTCGGCGAGGCCGGCCTTCACGTGTTCCGCTCCGGTGTACGTGCGGTGCAGCCCGAACCCGTCGCGGCTCGGCGTGACCTGGTCGGCGCCGGCGATCCGGTAGTAGTAGATCTCCTCGTTGACGATCTCGCAGGGGTCGGTGCCGTCGTGCTTGTGCGGCGGGTAGCTCGACCAATTGCCCGGCGGCGTGATCAGCTCACAGCAGATCAGCTTCTCGGCGTGCGGCCACCCGTCCGGCGTGCCGAAGTTGGTCACCTGGCGAGTCGCCGGTCCGGCGCCGCGCACCTCGACCCGCACATCCGACGCCGCGCCGTAGGCAGCCGCGCGGCGGGCAGTGCAGCGCGCGGACGGCAGGGCTACCTCGGCGCCGCGGGCAGAGGTCAGTGTGATCACGCTGTCCCTGCCGACATAGGCGAAGTCGGTCACAGCCGCGAATACCGAGTCCCGTCCGGCGAGCTCGAACGACGTCTCGATCCCGCCCGCCGCGCCGGCCACGAACACGGTGACCGCGCCGGCCAGCGGAAGCACGAACGCCTCGGAGTCGCCCGTGGCGAGAATCTGGGGCGTGCCCGGTGACAGCTCGAGGATGCGCAGCCCGCAGTACGCCCAGCCGGCAACTTCGGGGGTCACGACGATCGGCTCGCCCGTCGCCGGGATATGAAGGCTCATCGCGCGACCTCGCTTCGCTCGGTTCGTGGCTTCGCCAGCTCTGCGCCCCCACTCGCTCCGCAAGCGTCGTCCCCACTCGCTCCGCAAGCGTCGCTCACTGATCCAGCCCCTCGGTGGCCGCGCGCAGCACCTTCGCGGCCGCGTCCACCGTGCCGGCGACGTCGCCACCGTCCGGGTAGAGCACGGTCCGGCCGATCACCAAGCCGCGCACGACGGGCTGGCGCAGCGTCCGGCTCCAGGACGCGACCTGCTCCTCCAGGTTGGGGCCCGGCACGCCGCCGAGGACGACGCACGGCAGCGTCGTCGCGGCGTACACCAGCTCCGGATCGTCACACGCGGGCGTCTTCAGCCACGTGTACGCGCTCGTCGTGCCCAGGGCCGACGCGATCGCGATGGCGCGGATGAGCGACGCGGCGTCCTGTTGCAGGACCAGGCGGCCGTCGGCCTCGCGTCGGTACGGCAGGGGCTCGACCATCGCGACCAGCTTGTGCGCGGCGAGCTCGCTGATCGCCCTGGAACACGCCTCGATGGTCGGCGCGGTGCGGCCGTCCTGGTCGTCGATGCGCAGCAGCATCTTCCCGCCGTCCAGGTGGCACGCCTCGATCGCGGCGGCGTCGTAGGCGGTGAACCGGTCGTCCATCGTCCACGTCGCGCCGTCCAGGCCGCCGCGGTTCATCGAGCCGATCACGATCTTGCCCTCGAGCGCGCCGAGCAGCAGCAGCTCCTCGACGATGTCCGGCGTGCCGAGCACGCCGTCGACCTCGGGATGCTGCAGCGCGGTGACCAGCCGGTCGAGCAGGCCGCGCCGATCAGCCATGGCCATCGGGTCTTCTCCCGAGCGCAACGCTCCCCGCGCGGGGTGATCGGCAGCGACGAGGAACATCGTGCCGCGCTGGTTGACGAGGCCGGCCGCACGCCTGCGACGCGCATAGGCCTCCGCTACCGCCTCGGGATGGAACGTGCGCGTGGTGAGCAGGTCGCGCCACTGCTCGTCGGTGATGCCGGCCATCAGCGCGCCTCCTCACCGACGCCAAGCGTGGACACCATCGCGTCGAGTTCGTCGATCGTAGGCATCGCGTCGGCGCAGGCGAGCCGCGACGCGACGATCGCGCCGGCCGCGTTGGCGTACTCCGCACAGCGGACCGGATCCCAGCCCGACAGCAGACCATGTACCAGTGCCCCGCCGAACGCGTCACCGGCACCTAGGCCGTTGACGACCGTCACGAACCGCGGCGGCACGGTGGTCATGCCCTCGGCGGTCGCCACCAGCACACCCTCCGCCCCCTTCTTCACGAGCGCCAGCTCCACGCCGTGGTCGAGGATCCTCCGCGCGGCTTCCTCCGGCTGAGCCGTTCCCACCGCCACCTCGACCTCGGCGCGATTGCCCACCGCAACGGTCACGGTGTTCAGCATCCGCTCGTACTCGCGGCGCGCATCCTGAGGGGACGGCCAGAACATCGGCCGCCAGTCCAGGTCGAGCACCGTCCACCGGCCGCTCGCCGAGTCGGGGCGGCCGCGATGCGCCAGCATGTCGAACTGCGTCTGCCGGGCCGGTTCGACCGACACGCCTGTCCCGGTCACCCAGAGCAGCGGGACCTTCTCGACGAGCTCCCACGGGACGTCGGCGGGGGTCAGCGTGAGGTCCGGCGCGGTGGGCAGCCGATAGAACAGCAGCGGCGGATCCTCCGGCGGATCGAGCGCGCAGAACACCACCGGGGTGAGCAGCTCCGCGGCGGTGCCGACGTGGCTCGTGTCGACGCCGAAGCGGTCGAGCGCGTCGCGGACGTAGCCACCGAAGTCGTCAGCGCCGACCTTGGTCAGCACGGCCGTGCGATGGCCGAGCCGGGCCGCGGCTACGGCCACGTTCGTGGCGGTGCCACCGAGGAACCTGGCGAAGCTGGTGACCTCACCGAGCGGCACGCCGGACTGTTGCGGGTACAGATCGACGCCGACCCGTCCGACGGTGAGTGCTTCGATGGCGGCGTTCACCGGTACAGCGCCGGCCTGTCGGGCAGGGCGACGTCCTGCGGCCAGCCGGTGTGCAGTGCCAGGATGCCGGCCTGCGCGACTGCGGTCGCCGCGTAGCCGTCCCATGCCGTCGCTCCGCGACCCGGGTCGTCCGAGGCGACGCCGTCGACCCAGTCCTGCAGCTCCCGGCGGTAGGCCTCGGCGAAGCGGGGACGCCAGTCCGCCGGCACCGCGCGACTCGCCTGCCCGCCGAGCCTGCGCAGGGTCGGCGATGGGGAGTCGAGCAGCACGGTGCCCCGCTCGCCGACGAGCTCGCACCCCACCTCGTAGCCGTAACCGGCGTTGATGAAGACCTCCACGTCGATCAGCGCACCCCGCTCCGACGCGAACACGAGCAGCATCGGGTCCTGGAGCGCACCGCTGCTCGAGGACGGCCGGGGGCGGTGGACCGTGACCGATGTCAGCTCCTCGTCCAGCAGCCAGCGCGCGATGTCGATCTCGTGCACCGCCGAACCCGAGATCAGCATCGCCGACGGCTGCCCGGTCGCCACTGCATTGCGGTGCACGCAATGCAGCACGAGCGCTCGCCCCAGTTCACCGCTGCGGAGCGCGGCCCGCATGTCGAGATAGCCCGGGTCGTAGCGGCGCATGAAGCCGACGCTCACCAGCCGGCGACCCGCCTCCGCCTCCGCCTGCAGGACGCGCCCGCACCCCTCGACGTCCGGCGCCAGCGGTTTCTCGCACATGACGGGCTTGCCCGCGGCGACGCAGGCGAGCACGAACTGCTCGTGCGTCTGATCGGACGACGCGATGAGGACGGCGTCCACCGTGTCGTCCTTGATCAGCACCATCGGGTCGTCGAAGACACGCGCGCCGGTAGCCGTGGCCACCGTCTCAGCGCGCGGGCGGTCGACGTCGAAGACGGCGCTCACCTCGCTGCCCGACACGAGGTGGCTCAGCATCCGGGCGTGCTCGGCACCCATCACCCCGACGCCGATCACGCCTGTGCGGACTGGCATACCTACTCCCTACCGGACGGGGCGGCCTCAGCCCAGGGTCTTGGTCTCTTCGAGCAGTTCCCGCCCCACCGCGGTGGCGTCGCCGCCCTCCCCGTCGCGCTCCAGCTCGTGGGCCAACTGCTCGAGTTCGGCGCCACCGGCCATGAGACGGGTGAGCTCCGGCAGCGTTATCTCCGACTTCGCGAAGTCACCGAGACTCTTACCTCGCTTGAGGAGCAGGAACCGGTCTCCGACCGGGTAGGCGTGGTGCGGGTTGTGCGTGATGAAGATGACGCCCAGCCCCTTGTCGCGCGCCTGCACGATGTATTTCAGCACGACGCCGGCCTGTTTGACGCCCAACGCCGACGTCGGCTCGTCCAGGATGAGCAGGCGCGCCCCGAAATGCACCGCGCGCGCGATGGCGACCGACTGCCGCTCGCCGCCGGAGAGGGTGCCGACAGGCTGGTCCGCGTCGCGGATGTCGATGCCCATGTCGGCCATCTCCTCCCGCGTGAGCCGCTTCGCCGTCTCCTGATCGAAGCGACGCAGCGGCCCCCATCCCTTCGTCGGTTCGGAGCCGAGGAAGAAGTTCCGCCAGATCGCCATCAACGGCACCATCGCGAGGTCCTGGAAGACCGTGGCAATACCCGCATCGAGGGCTTCGCGGGGGGTGCTGAAGCGCACCGGCTGACCGTCCATCAGCAGCTCGCCGGCGTCCGGCTGGTAGACGCCCGAGAGCATCTTGATGAACGTCGACTTGCCGGCGCCGTTGTCGCCGAGCACGCAGGTGACCTGACCGGCGTGCACGGTCGTCGAGATATCGGCCAGCGAGATGACGCTGCCGAACATCTTGGTGAGATTGCGGATCTCGAGCATCGGGGTGCCCGATTCGTTCTGGACGACGTCCTCCGTCACGAACTCGATGTTTGTCATGGCCGCTACCTCTTTCTGCTCTGCTCGGCGAATCGCCGCACGTATTGGTTCGCGAGCACCGCCAGCAGCAGCATCGCGCCGACGAACAACTTGAACCAGTCCGAGTTCCAGCCGGCGTAGACGATGCCGGACTGGGTCATGCCGAAGATCAGCGCACCCAGAGACGCACCGACCGCCGATCCGTAGCCGCCGGTGAGCAGGCAGCCACCTATCACGGCCGCGACGATGAAGATGAGTTCCTGCCCGATGCCCACCTGGGCCTGGATCGTTCCGAACCGGACCACCTGGGTATTGCCCACGAACCACGCCATGGCCGACGTCATCATGAACAGCGCGATCGTCGTGCGGGTCGTCGGCACACCCACGTTCTTGCTGGCGTTCTGGTCGCCGCCGGTCGCGAAGATCCAGTTGCCGAACCTCGTCTTCAGCAGCAACCACGAGCCGAGCAGCGTGAACGCCACCCACCAGACGATCGCGATCTGGAACTCCGCGCCGCCGATGCGCACCGTGCTCCCCAGCAGATCCTTGAGGAACCCGTATCCGGGAACCAGGTCGAGATTGCTGACCTGGACGGTGTTCGTCACCTGCTTGGTGATACCGAGGTTGAGACCTTGCAGGCCGAGAAACATGCCCAGCGTGATGATGAAGCTGGGCAGGCCGGTGCGTGTGACGAGGAATCCGTTGACGAAGCCGATCAGCAGCATGAGCAGCAGCGAGACCAGCAGCGAAGCGTAGACGTTGAGGCCCCAGTACGTCGTCATGATGCCGGTCGCCAGCCCGGCCGTACCGGTCTGCACGCCTGCCGACAGGTCGAAGTGCCCACCGATCATCAGCAGCGCGACCGGAACGGCCATCAGCCCGACCGTCGACGCGCCGTCGAGCCAGTTCGCCGCGCCGTTGGCCGACCGGAACACGTCGGACTCGACCGAGAAGAACAGGAAGATGACGATCACGCCGACGAGTGCGCCGAACTCCGGCTTCACCAGCAGGCGGCGCAGCACGCCGACGCTGGCAACGCGTTCGTCTCCGGTGATCGTGGCGGCGGTCATCGCGTGCCCGCCTGGGCGAGGTTGAAGACCGCGGCCGCGTTGTCCTTCGTGATCAAGTTCGGCCCGGTGAGTACGGGCTGGCCGCCGCCGAGGACGTTCAGGTTCGACTTGTACTGGGTCAGCATCACGACCGCCAGATAGCCCTGCAGGTACGGCTGCTGGTCGACGGCGAAGAGGATCTTGCCCCCCTCGACCGCCTTCGCCACGTCGGCGTTGAGGTCGAACGTCGCCAGCTTCGCGGACGATCCAGCGCTGTGGATCGCGGTCTCCGCAATCGTTGCGACCTGCGCTCCGAGCGTCACGACACCGTCGATCGACTTGTCCTGCTGGAGCTTCGCCTCGATGAGAGACTGCGCGCCAGGCAGGTTGTTGTTGTCCACCTGAAGGTTCGTCACGGTGCCGCCGAGGGTCGCCTTGACACCCGCGCAGCGCTGCTCGAGAGAGACGTTACCGGCCTCTTGCACGATGCATACGACCTTCGTCACCCCGTCCTTCTTGAGCTCCGTACCGACCGCCTGTCCGGCCACGGTCTCGTCCGAGCCGATGTGTGACAGCGCGCCGTACGGCTTGGATTCCGCCTCGCCGGCGTTGATCGTGATGACCGGAATGCCTGCGGCGACGGCGCGTTCCACCGCGGCTTTCACCGCAGACGGGTTGGCCATCGAGACCACGAGGCCGTCGGGCTTCTGGTTCACCGCCGCGTCGATGAGCTGCGACTGCTGCGTGGGATCACCATTGCTCTGATACAAGATGGTGTCGCCCATGTCCTTGCCCGCCTGCACGGCGCCGGACTTCACGATGCTCCAGAACGCGTCGCCGGCGCCGCCGTGCGTGACGACCGCGATCTTGTACTTGTAACCGCCGCTGCCGCCACCCGCCTTGTTGTGCACGCGGTTGACCGAGTTGGCGCTGCTGCATGCTGAGGCGAGCAGTAGCGGGACGAGCGCGGCCGCGAACCACCACCGCTGAACTCGACGAATCATGTCGCTTCCCCTTTCAAGGGACCCTGCCCGCCGCCTCATGTGGCGGTCGGGAAGTGATAACTCGCCTCCGCGGCATGGTGCCGCTCGGGCCAACGCGAAGTGACGACCTTGGCGCGCGTGTAGAAGGACACGCCCTCCGGGCCGTGGATGTGCTTGTCGCCGAACAGCGAGTCCTTCCAGCCACCGAAGGAGTAGTAGGCCATCGGCACCGGGATCGGCACGTTGATGCCGATCATCCCCACCTTCACGCCACGCTGGAACCGCCTGGCGGCCTCCCCGCTGCTGGTGAAGATCGCGGTGCCGTTGCCGTACGGGTTGGCGTTGATCAGCGCGATCGCTTCCTCCACCGTGCCGACACGAAGCACCGAGAGGACGGGCCCGAAGATCTCCTCGCGGTAGACGTCCATATCGGCACGGACGTCGTCGACGACGGTCGGACCGACGAAGAACCCGTCCTCGTGGCCGGGCACGACGAGGCCGCGACCGTCAACGGTGAGCCGGCCACCCTGCCGCTGGCCGGAGTCGATCAACCCGACGATGCGGTCCTTGGCTGCCTGGGTGACCACTGGCCCCATCTCGTTGTCGGCGTCGCGCCCCGGGCCCACCTTGACCTTGGCCGCCTTCGCCGACACCGCGGCGACGATGGGGTCTGCGGCAGTGCCCACCGCGACGGCGGCCGAGATCGCCATGCAGCGCTCGCCGGCCGACCCGAACGCGGCGGCCACCAGGTGGTCGGACGCGAAGTCGATGTCGGCGTCCGGCAGCACGATCGCGTGGTTCTTCGCCCCGCCGAGGGCCTGGACCCGCTTGCCAGTCGCCGAGGCGCGTTCGTGGATGTACCGGGCGATCGGCGTCGAGCCGACGAACGAGACGGCCGCGACGTCGGTCGAGTCGAGGAGCGCGTCGACGGCCACCTTGTCCCCGTGCACGACGTTGAAGACCCCGTCGGGGAGTCCGGCGCGTTGCCACAGTTCGGCGACCAGCATCGACGCGGACGGATCCCGCTCGCTCGGCTTCAGCACGAAGGTGTTGCCGCAGGCGATGGCGACCGGGTGCATCCACATCGGCACCATGACCGGGAAGTTGAACGGCGTGATGCCGGCGACCACGCCGAGCGGTTCGCGGAAGGAGAAGGTGTCGACGTTCGTCGAGACCTGATCGGAGTAGTCGCCCTTCATCAGGTGCGGAATGCCGCAGGCGAACTCGACGACCTCCAGCCCGCGCTGCACCTCCCCGGCGGCGTCCGACAGCACCTTGCCGTGCTCGCTCGTGATGAGTGCCGCCAGCTCGCCGATGTGCGAGTTGACCAGCTCGCGGAAGGCGAACAGCACCTTCGCTCGCTGGCTCAGCGAGGCCTGCGACCAGGTCTCGAACGCCCGCTTCGCCGCGTCGACTGCCGCTTCGACGTCGGCGCTGGCCGCGAGAACCACCTCGGCTTGCTGCGCGCCCGTCGCCGGGTCGAACACCGGCGCCGTGCTGGTCGACCGCCCGGCGGTCGGCTTTCCGTCGATCCAATGCTCGATCGTGTTCACACCGCTCCCCTGCTCGTGTGAGACATACAACTCACGAGCCAGCTAGGTGTCAAGACT